>NZ_JBXDLD010000030.1:0-47552 GCF_056820425.1 Priestia sp. KCTC 13724
TCGTTTTTCTTTATAAAAGGAAAAATAAGAAAACAGAAAATTCGGTTAAAATTTATGCGACGCTAGTGATACTAAATACGTAATTTATACAAAGGATGGTGTCTCATGTTTTTTAGTAAAGAGAGAGAAAAGGAAGTCATTAATTGGCTAGAAGCACATTCATATCGTCTAGCTGAGCCTATAGATTGTGCTTCTCAAGACTTTTCATTTTTAAAGTCAGTTATTCAAGATAAACGAATTGTCTGGCTTGGTGAAAATGGGCACTTCATTCGTGAACACACCATGTTAAAAGAAAAGATAATTTCATTCTTGCATAAAGAGATGGGTTTTAACGTATTGGCATTCGAAAGTGGCCTTGCTGAAGCATACGGAGCAAATGAATTGAAAGAAGCGTCAACACCAGAAGCTTTCATGAAAAATAGTATTTATTCTTTATGGGCAACAGAAGATACCGAGCCCCTTTTTCATCTATTAAAAAGACAAGATTTTCGTTTAGCTGGAATTGATATAAATCCTTCTTCAATCCCTGACACCTTTTTAAGATTTGTAGCAAAATTACAGCCATTCGTTACAGAAGAACAGCTACAAGCATTTGAATTTATTGAACGAGGTGCATATGAGTGGTACTACAAAATTGGTCAATATACAGCGGCACGAAAAAAAGTACCAAACGATGTGCTGCAGCTCTTTAAACATTTTAAAGAACAAGCAATCACAAAGGCTAACGATCTGATAAAATCAATTCAATTTCACCTTCTTAATGAACGAGAACAAGCTAAAGAAACTTATCTACACGTCATGCAGCGTTCGTTAGCTAACCGCTTATATTTTCTGAATCACCTGACAGAAGATCATCGCACTTATAAAAAAGTGCGTGAACAGCGACTTTGTGAAAATGTTGAATGGCTGTGCAATGAACTTTATCCAAATGAAAAAATCATCATTTGGGCTCATAACATGCATATTTTTAAAAATTTCCGTTCGTTCTTTTCAAAGTTTGAACCAATGGGCTCTAAGATATCAAAAACCCTTCAAAATGACTCTTACTATATGGGTCTGTTTATGTATGAAGGCGAAACTATAACAGATACGGGTCAAGCTTATAAACTAAGCAAGCCACCTAAAAAAAGTTTGGAAGACTACCTCTCTAAGGTGAATTCACCTACTACGTTTGTAGATTTTTCTCAACTACAAAAGCAACGGGAAAACGAATGGATATTCAAAAAAACAGTTTTCTTAGATAGCGGAACCATGCAAACATTAATTACGCCCCGCGAACAAATGGATGGAGCTCTTTTTGTGCAAAAAGTTTCACCTCCTCCATTCAAAAAAGAAGGTGAGAAATAACAAAACAAATGTTCAAAAAGACAAAATCTCTTTACGTTGTCTGAACTCGTTCCCAACATTGTTTTCACAATTAAAACAACCTGAACGATTAAAGTTCCTTCCTTTTAATCGTTCAGGTTTATCATTAGCTGAATTCCTTATGTTCCACCCTATCTTCTAAATCTTCATTTTCTGCAAACGCAGCGCATTTAACACAACGGATACAGAGCTGAACGCCATAGCTGCTCCGGCTAACCACGGTGCCAAAAATCCGATTGCGGCAATTGGAATTCCAATGGTATTGTAGCCGAATGCCCAAAAGAGATTTTGTTTAATGTTACGCATTGTTGCTTTACTCATTTGCAAAGCATGAACGATACTTGTAAGGTCACCTCTCATAAGCGTTAAGTCTGCTGCTTCAATCGCAACGTCCGTACCGGTTCCAATCGCCATTCCAACGTCAGCCACTGCTAGAGCCGGTGCATCATTTAAGCCGTCACCAACCATGGCCACTTTTGACCCTTGAGCCTGCAGCTTTTGAATTTCGGCTGCTTTTTCTTCTGGTAATACTTCAGCAAGCACATGATGAATTCCTACTTCATTAGCAATAGCATTTGCTGTTTGCTTATTATCACCTGTAATCATCACAACGTGAAGTCCCATTTCTTTTAGGTCCTTAATAGCTTTTGCTGACGTTTCTTTAACCGTATCAGCAACTGCTACAAACCCTGCATATTCACTGTTTAAAGCAACTAGCATAACCGTTTTCCCCTGAGACTCAATTTCTGAAATGAGTGATTCAACACCCGCAACTTCAATACCAGAATCAGACATAAGCTTTCTCGTACCAACTAAAATTTTCTCATCCTCTATAATCGCTTTTATACCATGCCCAGGTATTGCTTCAAAAGCTGAAATTTTTAGCAAACTAAGATTTTGTTCAAAAGCCTTTTTGACAATTGCGCGTGCTAATGGATGCTCAGACTGACTTTCAGCAGAGGCAACAAGCTGTAGAAGCTTTTCTTTATCTCCAGCATTTTCTGTCACAACATCCGTTACTTCTGGCTCACCTTTTGTCACGGTACCAGTTTTGTCTAACACGATGGTATCTACTTCATGAGCTGCTTCTAGATGCTCACCGCCTTTAAATAAAACACCTAGCTCGGCTGCTCGACCTGATCCTGCCATAATTGACGTTGGGGTAGCTAGACCTAATGCACAAGGGCAGGCAATTACAAGTACAGCAATCATTTTTTCAAGCGCTGAAGCAAAGTCACTAGGATCAAGCACCATATACCAAACAAAAAACGTAACGATTGCTATTGCTACAACAATGGGAACAAAAATACCTGAAATACGGTCAGCCACGCGTTGAATAGGGGCTTTAGAACCTTGTGCGCTTTCCACAACTCTTATAATTTGTGCAAGCGCTGTTTCTTTTCCCACTTTTGTTGCTTTTACTTTTAAAAAGCCATTTTTGTTCACTGTGGCTCCCGTCACATCATCACCAATCGATTTTTCAACCGGAATACTTTCTCCTGTTAGCATGGACTCATCAATTGCAGATTGTCCTTCTATTACCTCACCGTCTACTGGAATTTTTTCGCCTGGCTTCACATAAACAACGTCTCCATGCTTCACTTCTTCAATAGGGACTTCAACCTGTTGGCCTTTTCGCTCTACAACCGCTGTTTTTGCTTGTAAACTTAAAAGCGTTCGAATTGCCTCTGAAGAACGCCCTTTTGCTTTGGCTTCAAATAATTTCCCAAGTAAAATAAGCGTAATTAAGATTGCGCTTGTTTCATAATAAAGTTCAATCATATGGGCATTTGAACCAATGGACTGGATCGACAAATAAACGCTGTAAAAGTAAGCCGCACTCGTTCCTAAAGCCACAAGAACATCCATATTCGCACTTTTATTCCTTAGCGCTTTATAGGCTCCAACATAAAACTGTCCACCGATAAGAAATTGAACTGGCGTAGCAAGGGCCAGTTGAAACCATGGATTTAAAAACATTGGCGGTACAGGAATAAAGGCCGTAAAGGAAAAGTGACTAACCATCGCCCAAAGCAGCGGTATGCTTAATATTGCTGCAATTAAAAATTTGAGTTCTTGCTGATTGGTTACTTTTTCACGGATATTTTCGTTTTTTTCAGCCTTTAAAGACGCACCGTATCCTAATTTTTCAATTCTATTAATGATGGTAGATAGATCAATTTGTTCTTCATTATATTTTAGAGTTGCCGTTTCTAATGCAAGATTCACGTTTACGTGAGCAATTCCCTGTTGCTTTCCTAATACCTTTTCGATTCTGCTTGAACAAGCTGCACAGGTCATCCCGGTTATGTCTAGTTCTTCTGTTTCATAAATGACATCATATCCTAGATTCTGCACTTTTTCTTCAAAAACGCGTGGCTGAACTACTTCAGGTGTATAGCGAATTGTTGCTTTTTCTAATGCAAGGTTAACAGCTGCATCTTCAACTCCATCTATTTTCTTTAAACTTTTTTCAATTCGGCTTGCACAGGCTGAGCACGTCATACCCTCTATACGTAACGTAATGTCTTTTTGGCTTTTCATAGAACCCCTCCTCATATACCCTGTGTAGGTATATTACTTTTTAAAAGAGAACGTGCGAAGTTATTCGCACGCGATTTTACGCTACGTCATAGCCTTGATCATCAATTGATTCTTTAATCGTTTCAAGGCTGACTTTACTTTCATCATATTCAACTTCAACCGTTGCTGATTCTAAATTAACCTTTACACTTTTTACACCACTTAACTCTGATAGTGCACCTTCAACTGCTTTTACACAATGCCCACATGACATACCTTGTACTGATAATACTGTTTGTTCCATCTTTTCCAGCTCCTTTTTTATTTCATTAATCTTTTAATTGTTGTTAGTAATTCATCTAGTACTTCATCGTCACCTTCCTGCACTCTTTCGACCACACAGTGCTTCAAATGACCTTCTAATAAAATTTTGCTTACGCCATTTAAAGCTGATTGAACAGCTGATATTTGCGTAATAACATCATCACAGTACGTATCCTTATCAATTAACCCTTTAATTCCCCGAATTTGTCCTTCAATTCGATTAAGGCGACTCGTTAAGTTTTTCTTAACTTTTGGAGAATGATGACTTCGTCGTACAGTACCAGAATGACACTCTACCTTCATTTCAGACTCATGGCTTTCTTCCATTCAAAAACCACCTTTCATATTTCATATTATAATGTACCCCCCTACCCTATGTAAAGTGTTATGCAAAATGAAAAGGAACTGAGACATAACTAAATGATTCATTTCGGGAGACGAATCATGACGTTTCTAACCTAGTTAGGTTGTCTGAACACGTTCGTTCCATTTCACTCTTTTTTTAAAAAATTTTTCCGAATCAACAAAAAACCCAAACTATGAGAAGAGATAACTCTCAATAGTTCGGGTTTATAATTAGCTGAAATACTTATGTCCCAGCCTCTTTTATAAATAAGCTTATTTTTTTAGTTTATCCCAAGTGCTTTCAAATGATTTAAACAGTTCTTCTTCCGTTACTTGACCGCCCACATACTCTTGAAGTGAGGCACCAAATTCTTCTTTCACACCATCTGGGAACTTCATAAACTGCCACGGCATTGTTTTTCCTTCTTCAGAGTACTTTAAGATTTCTGCACCTAATGGACCAATATCTTTTGCATCTGCTTCAATTGTCTTAAATGCAGGTACATATTTAAATTCTTCTACAAGTGCACGCTTACCTTCCTCAGAAGTTACCATCCAGTTTAAGAAATCTTTTGCTGCTTCTTTATCTGCTTCTGGTGCACCGTTATGAACGACCCAACTGCTTGGTACATCGACTGAAATTTTACCTTTCACACTTCCACCATCACCAAGAGGCATTGGCATAACGCCTAAATCTAAGTTTGGATTAATCTTATCAAGCATTGGCTGAATCCAGTTTCCCTGTTGAATAATTGCTGCTTCACCCGTTGCAAAGTTCGTTACCTGCGTATTGTAATCCGTTGTTAATGAGTTTTTATTTCCATACTTAATTGTTAAATCCAATAGTTTAACATATTCTTTAAACTGCTGGTTACCTGAAATTTTTCCAGTCCCCTCATTTAAGCTCTTAATAAACGCATCTGGGTCTTCTTGAGCTGAGAAAGGAATGTTTAAACCATGATTTCCTAATACCCACCATTCGCCGTATCCAATTGAAAACGGCGTGATTCCTGCTGCTTTTAGCTTCTTAGCTGCTGCTTCTAGTTCATCTAATGTTTGTGGTACTTCTTTAATACCCGCTTTCTTGAAAAGCTCTTTATTATACGCAAATCCATAGCCTTCCAGGTTCATTGGCTGACCATATACCTTACCGTCAATTGTCATTGGATCTAACGTGTTATCAAACGCATCCTTTATCCAAGGCTCACCAGATAAATCTTCAAGTTTATCTTTCCACGTAACAGCTTCTTGATAGCCACCATTTGAGAAGATATCAGGCTCATTTCCAGAAGCGAATTTCGCTTTTAGTGCTGCTGCACCATCTGCACCACCTCCAACCGTTTCAATGTTAAACGTTACGTTAGGATTTTCTTTTGTATATTGATCTGTTAATGCTTTTAGCTGATCTGCAATTTCAACTTTTCCTTGAAAAATATCAACAACAACTTGGTCACCTTTTGCGCCACCGCTTGCATTATCGCCAGATGAACTATCGCTGGAGCATGCTGCTGTAAATAAAAGAGATGCTGATAGTACACCTGCTGCTAAAGGAAATTTTTTTAGTTTCATGCTTGGTTCCTCCTATGATATGTTTGGCTCCTATGCTCACTCATCATGAGCATAGGCTTCCAAATTCATTATTTAATAGACCCACTTGTAATTCCTTTGATAATATGCTTTTGCATTGAGAAGAAAAAGATTAATAATGGAATGATACTTAACATTAATGCTGCTAGTGCTAAATCCCACTGCTTTGTATATTGTCCAAAGAAGAAGAACGTTGCTAATGGAATTGTACGCAATGACGGATCTTGCAGAACAAGTAACGGTAATAAGAAGTCATTCCAAATCCATAAGCTGTTTAAAATAATAATGGTCACCGTGATTGGCTTTAACAACGGGAATACAATTCTCCAAAACACTCCAAATGTAGAGCATCCATCAATAATTGCTGCTTCTTCTAACTCTACTGGAATCCCTTTAATAAACCCGTGATATAAGAAGATTGCTAATCCAGAACCAAATCCTAGATACATCACAACTAATCCCCAGATACTGTTCATTAATCCAAACGAACTTGCCGCTTTTACTAATGGAATCATGATAGATTGGAACGGAATAACCATCGCTGCTACAAAGAGTAAAAAGATAAAGTTACTGAACTTTGTTTTTGTACGTACAAGCATATAAGCACCCATTGAACAAAAGACTACAATCACTAGATTACTTGCTACTGTAATCATTAATGAGTTTTTAAATACTCGTAAGTAATCCATTCTTTCAAAAGCTGTTACGTAGTTTTGCCATTGAAATGCTGATGGTAAAGCTGATGTATTCGTTAAGATTTCTGCAAACGGCTTTAATGAGTTAGCGATAACATAGTAAAACGGAACAAGGAAGATTAGACCTAGTATTATCGCTAAGATTTCAATAATAAACGTCTTTCCTGTATACTTATTGCGCATTAAGATTCAACCTCCTTCTTCTTTGTATACATAACTTGAAGCGTTGTAATACCTGCTACGATTAAGAAGAAGATCAGTGCTTTTGCTTCTCCAATACCATAACGGTTGTTAACGAAAGCCTCTGTATAGATGTTAAGCGCTAACATTTCTGTTGATTTAAACGGTCCACCGTTTGTTAATGATAAGTTTACATCAAATATTTTAAATGAAGATGAAATGGTTAAGAATAAACAAATTGTAACGGCTGGCGCTACCATTGGTAGTGTAATATGACGAAGTGTTTGCCAGCGGTTCGCTCCATCAATTTTTGCTGCTTCAAGAAGCTCTTGAGGAACGTTTTGTAAAGCTGCTACATAAATAATCATGATATAACCGGCACCTTGCCATACGCTGACAATAACTATGCCCCAAAAAGCTGTATTTGCATCTCCCAACCAAGGAAGCTCAAATAGTGACCATCCTGTTAATTGACCAATTGATGAAAATCCTCGAATAAAAATGAATTGCCATACAAATCCAAGTAATAATCCACCAATTAAGTTAGGTAAAAAGAAGACTGTTCGTAGAATGTTTCTTGTCTTAAGCATCTGTGTAACAAGTAATGCAAGACCAAACCCAACGACATTTGTTAATAAGATTGCAACAACGGTGTACTTCGCGGTTAGAATGAAGGAAGCATGAAATTGCTTATCTTCAAAAAGTAAGTACTTAAAGTTGTCTAATCCTACCCACTCAATATTTCCTGTTACACCATTCCAATTGGTAAAGGCATAATAAACACCTGATAAAAACGGGTATAAAACAATCATGATAAATGCTAAAAGGACTGGTCCTACAAACAAGGTAAATATTCCTGCTTTTTTCCACTTTTTACGATTGCTTGTGCGAATTGATGACTTCGTTTGTCTTGGCTTATTTACTGACACAACCTCTTTTTCTTGCAATTTGCTTTGGCTCTCCATGTAACCGCACCTCCTATATGCTCTCATTTTAGTGCAGCATAAACTTTTTTGAAACCGATTACATTGACAAGGAGGGTGGAAAATATTGAACTCTTCCCCTAAAAGCAACAAAAATCGATGATTTTTCACCCCCTACCTTTTAACTAGAGAGAAAAATCTCCTCCACTTTCTTCTACCTTTTGTACCTTGTGAGAGGAAGGTACAAAAATTATAATGGGAATGAATTTATAAAAAAGGATGGTATCAAAATGCCTCTTCGTTATGTTTGTCCACACTGCCAAGGAAGCGGAACGAAATTTGGATTTGCGCTGCTTTCATTTATAAAGTGCAAAGTATGCGGTGGAGATGGCCATGTCGTCATGTCAAACATGATGTCTCCTAATCATGATAAACAAAATCCAAAAGAACATGCTGACAATCAAGACCAAGCAAAGTAAAAACGAAACATCTATCATACAAAACAGCCGCTTATTCGTATAAGCGGCTGTTTCAATTTTATTACCAAGTTGCTACGTAATGTCCTTTTCCCGTTGCTGGTGTGTTATAGCTTTGATTTTCACCATCTTGCCAAATGATTTTCCCATTTTGATCTTTAATGTAGAACTTAAATTCATACTGACGATCAGCAGCTAAGTCAAATGTTCCCTCAAAGCTACCGTCTCGCTTTGGTTTTAACGTATAGTTATAGTTGCTTGCATTCCAACGACCTAGCTCTCCTCGATTACCTGTTACATGAAGCGTTTGACCTTTCTTTAGCTGTAAACCTTCCATTTTAAACGTAACTGGTAATGGCTTTAGCGCAAGCTTATCCTTCAACATCTTAAGTTCATTTGTCGGATGCCCAGCCTCGTCAAATAAATACGTCATACGAAGAAGCGTAAAACCATCAAAGTCATAGTTAAATACCATCTCAGATGCATTGTCAAATCCCCATTCATTATTAATAACAGGAAGCGCATTTTCTCCGTTTAACGAAAGATTACGCTCGTTTGCTAATGTAGCAATTTGAGTCACTAACGTTTTTGGAGCACTATAGTAAGGAGATGTTTGTGCATCTTGGTCTCCCATTTCTAAGCAAGTAAACGTTAACGCCATATTTGACTTTTTAAATTGGTCTAGAAGCTTAGCATAATTATAATATCCTGTGCTGTATTCAGCAGCATGTGGCATTTCAGGATCGTTCATCTTCCAGTGCACACCAGAAATTTTCGCACCAACTTCTACGCCAAACGTACGATCAAAGTATTTATGTGCTTGCTTTGAGATTGTCTGAAGATGATCTTCAAGAGCCCCTTGATACCACTTCATAAAATCTTTTCCATATATAGTTTTGTAAGCTTCACCGCTTGTAAAGAAAGTATCTCCGTCAGTTGGAGGTTCAATATCATTCCACTTCTTAAATGATGTTCCCCACGCCTTGTTAAGATTTTTAATATTTTTATATTGATTCTTCATTTCATCTCTAAAGTCTTCTTTTGCACCTTCTGTATATGCTTGTAGCTGACCGCGTTTTGGATAGTCCCATCCGTCTGCAAACTGATAGGATGGGTAGCGTAATTCTCCTGCTGGTCCGCCACTTAAATAAATTTTACTAATGATATCATCATAATTAGCAAAGTTTTTTGCAAACGAGCGATATAATTCCTCATACTGCTTTTCAATTCCGTTCCACCAAGGTGCTAATGCTTCTTTATTAACAAACCCAGTTTCACTTTTGAATGCCATGCTTTCTATGTCATCTTTTTCCCACAGCCAATTAGGTATTGGATAGTTACAATCATCTCCTACGTTACCACCACATTGATGTGTGGATAAAATAGGAACCCATTTCAGGCCTGAATTTTCAACAACGCTGGCATACTTTTTATAATAAGACCAATCAAATTGATTATCTCCCTTAGCTTCAACAATTCCCCACCAAATATCTGTTGTTAAGCCGTATACTCCATTCTTCTTCATTTGAACAAGCTGACGTTCAAACTGATCCCAATCCGTAACTTCTCCTAAAGGAGCCATAACGTACAGCTTGTAATCTGATTTGACTTCTGCGTGAGTACTTGTATAGCTTGTAAATATAATTGCTGTACTCATTATGAATGCTAACAGCACTTTAAAACTTTTCCCCATCTCTTTTCCCCCTTATTATTGTTAGAAGCCTTCATCTTTCTTTTTATGCAACCGCTTGCAATTTTCTATAAAAGATGAATTTCTTTTCTATAAAATTATAGAAAAGCCCTTTCGTATTCGTCAATTAACTTTTTCATTTTTTTGAAAAATGAGTCATTTGATCTATCCTTTACTCAGCACCTTTCTTTTTTAAAAGGTTTGTTCATGCTATGCTTAAAGTAGAAAAAACATTTTTGAAAGGGTGAAGCACTATGGATAAACCATCAATTAAGTTAATTGCTCTTGATATGGATGGCACACTATTAAATACAGAAGGTGAAATTTCACAAGGTAATCAAAAAGCTATAGCACAAGCAGAAGAAAAAGGAATACATGTGGTTTTAAGTACAGGACGGTCGCGCCCAACTAGTATTGAATTTGCTGAGTCGTTAAAGCTTTCCTCTTATATTATTAATGTAAATGGGAGTGAAATCTGGGACGGTGAAGGAAATTTAATTGAGCGCACGATTCTACAACCAGATTACATACAAGAAATGTGGGATTTAAAACAAAAGCATAAATTAACTTTTTGGGCTGTGACGAGTGAAAAGGTATGGAGGGACGAGTTTCCAACGGATATTACTAATCATGAATGGCTAAAGTTTGGCTATGATATTCATGATGATGATACGCGCAAATTAGTTTTAGATACATTAACTAAAAACAAAAATCTTGAAATTACAAATTCTAGCCCAACAAATCTTGAAATTAACGCTCTTGGCATCAATAAAGCAAAAGCACTTCGTACCGTTTGTGATCGCTTAAATCTGTCAATGAACGAAGTAATGGCTATGGGTGATAGCCTAAATGATATTGCAATGATTACAGAAGCTGGAGTAGGCGTAGCCATGGGTAACGCGCAAGATGTCGTAAAGGAAGCAGCTGACTGGATAACTAAAACCAATGACCAAGATGGTGTTGCTGAAGCTATTTATCACTGGGCTTTAAAGTAAGAGTTATATTTACACTTTCTCAAAGAGACTGAGACATAAGTAATTCAGCCTCTACTATACCTGAACGATTGAGAGTTCATAACTTTTAATCGTTCAGGTTTTTTGGTTGATTGTGAAAACAATGTTGGAAACAGGGGGAATGGAGCGTAGGACACTCGACTCCTGCGGGAAAGAGAGGGAAAACGGAGATCCCGCAGCGCAGCGAGGAAGCTCAGGTTCCTCCCCGCGGAAAGCGAGTGACCGTAGCGCAATGGAACGAACGTGTTCAGACAAATCAAAGAGATGGGAACAGCTAGTGTTCGTCTCTTAGAAGCAATCATTTTGTTATGTCCTAAACTCTTTACTTTTTTTCTCATTATTCATAAGCAACGTCGAATTAGGCATACTAACGAGCATATAAGGCTTGAAAAACAATATGCCTTGTATAGGAGGTCTTTCCAGCGTGCTAAAACATGTCAAAATCTCTGAAAAACAATTCATCGTGCTACTTAGCCTTTATATAATTGGGAGTGCTATTTTAGTTATCCCATCTATCATTGTTTCAATTGCAAAACAAGATGCTTGGATTACAAGTATTTTAACGCTAATCATCGCTCTGGGTATTATGCCTTTATACATAGCACTAGGAAGACGATATCCAACAATGCTATTTACTGAGTTCACCGAAGAAATTCTCGGCAAATGGATTGGCAAATTGTTTTCTATCATTTTTTTAACTTTCCCTTTAGTAGCAGGTTCTTTAACACTTTATAATATTGGTGACTTTATCATTACGCAAGTTATGCCTGAAACCCCAATTGTTCCAATTTATGTATTTGTATTAAGCGTATCGTTGTTTGGCGTTCGCTTAGGACTTGAGGTTTTGGCACGTTCTGGTGAAATTTTATTTCCATGGGTCATTGCTCTCTTTAGTTTACTCGTATTATTTCTTATTAAACAAATTAGCTTTGATCACTTTCAACCATTATTGACTACGGGTATCCGACCTATTTTCATTTCCACAGTGCATTTTTTGACATTTCCTTTTTTGGATACAGTTGTTTTTTTAATGATTTTTCCTTATGTTAAATGGACGAATAAAAAACGCACACCTGTTTATATTGGTACATTGATTGGCGGTATTTTTTTAATTATCATTATCTTTCTTTGCATTTTAGTTTTAGGAGTAGATCAAACTTCTACTCGTCTTTTTCCTACCTACCTATTGGCTCAAGAAATTAATGTGACAAATTTCATAACCCGCATTGAAGTAATTGTCGCTATAATTTGGTTTATTTCAATTTTCTTCAAGCTTAGCATTTTGTTGTTTGTATTAAACTTAGGATTAGCGCAGTTATTTAACTTAAGTTCATATCGTTTCTTAGCCCTACCTATCGGATTATTATTTTTAGCTTCTTCCAATATCTTTGTGCCAAGCGGTCCGTTTTTAGGAACTTACACGCTTACTACTTCTCCTTTTTATACAGGCACAATCGGCTTTGTTCTGCCTCTTTTCCTTTTTGTTATTGATCGAATAAAGAAAAAGCTAGTGGATTCTTAGCTACTTTACTTAACGAACGCCGAATTTTACGCTAAACTACGATATGAAAACGTTAAATAAAAAGGGTAGGGAGAATAAAAAATGAAAACAGAAAAAGAAAAAATGATTGCAGGAGAAATGTACATATCAGGAGATGCTGAATTGATCAAAGACCGCACTCATGCAAGAAAAGTAACCAGATTATTTAACCAAGCAGTTGAAACAGATGATACTTATCGCATGAGTTTAATAAAAGAGTTGTTTGGTTCCACTGGAGAAAATATCTATATTGAACCAATCTTCCGCTGTGACTATGGATACAACATTCATGTAGGCGAAAACTTTTATGCAAACTTTGATTGCTTAATTTTAGATATCTGTCCTGTAACTATCGGTGATAACTGTATGCTCGCACCAGGCGTTCATATTTATACAGCTACTCACCCGCTTGATCCTGTTGAACGTAACAGCGGTAGAGAATACGGAAAGCCTGTGGTCATTGGAAATAACGTTTGGATTGGGGGCCGCGCTATCATCAATCCAGGCGTTACTATTGGTGATAATGCAGTCATTGCATCAGGAGCCGTTGTAACGAAAGACGTTCCTCCAAACACAGTTGTTGGTGGAAACCCTGCACGAGTTATTAAAGAAATTAATAGATAACCGGGACAATGAAAGCTGGAACATAAGTATTTCAGCTAAGCAAATATCCGAACTTTTGTGAATTACCTTGCAATGGTTCGGATATTTTTTCTTTGCTCCGAAAATGCATGGAATGAATCGTAATGAACAACGAACATGTTCTTATAACCTAAATCCGTTAGAAACGTCATAATTCGCCTTTAAGAAGAACTCTTTTCTTTGTGTTTCAGCCTCTTTTTTGAAATCAGGTAGTTTGTCCAATCCCTTTTTGTAGCAGCGCATATGATATAAGGTGTTACAAAATTAGGAGGATTGGTATTATGCTAACATGGATTGCATTAACTACAGGTTCACTTGGTGTAATTACACTTTTGTTTTTTGTAGTTAAAAAATTGGTACAAGCTTTAAAGGTTAAACAACCAGCATTTGCCCAAGATCAATTTATTGTTAAATTTAATGATAACGTTGATGAAGATACAATTGCTTCAATTCATAAAAAATATAAATGTGAAGCTTCATGTTGTAATGAAACATTAGGTTTTCAAGTGGTTACTACAGCTAAAAATATTAATAAGATGATGAAAATATACTCAGAGCTCGATGAAGTTGAATACGCAGAACCAAACTACGTTTTTGAAGCTTCCTATATTCCAAACGATCCGTTCTATTCCTTTCAATACGGCCCTCAAAAAGTAAGTGCTCCTTCTGCATGGGATGTTACTCAAAGCAATGCTGGCATTAGAATTGCCATACTTGATACAGGCGTCCAGACAAACCACCCTGACCTTGCATCAAAGTTAGTTCCTGGCTATAACTTTATTAATAATAATACTGACACAAATGACTTTAATGGTCACGGCACTCATGTAGCTGGCATTGCTGCAGCAACAACCAATAATGGAGCTGGCATTGCTGGTATGGCTCCTTTAGCATCAATTCAGCCAGTAAAAGTGCTTTCAAACAGTGGTAGCGGATTACTAAGTCAAGTTGCCGATGGCATTATTTATGCGGTCAACCAAGGAGTACAAGTTATTAATTTGAGTTTAGGCTCTCCTCAAGACACCATTACGCTTGAAGGGGCTGTTAACTACGCGGCTAGCCAAGGGGTTGTTGTTATTGGAGCAGCCGGCAACAATGGTAGCAATGCCCTCACTTACCCTGCAGCTTACGCAAACGTAATTGCAGTTGCTTCCACAACTTCCTCTGATCAACGCTCTGTTTTTTCAAACTTTGGAACTTGGGTACAAGTTGCAGCATCAGGCTCTAGCATTCTATCCACTTACCCTACAAGCACTTACTCTTATTTAAGCGGTACGTCTATGGCAGCTCCACACGTAGCTGGGTTAGCAGCATTATTAGCAGCTCAAGGACGTAGCGCGTCTCAAATTCGTACAGTCATTCAAAATACTTGTGACCCAATAATAGGTACAGGAACAAACTGGGTTTATGGTAGAATAAATGCAGACAGAGCCGTGCGCTCTCCTCTATAAAATTTAAAAGTACGAACCGGATTTACCAAAGGTACGTCCGGTTCTTTTACGTCAAAAAATATTTTCTTGCTAAAAGTGTTAAATTTTATGACGATATGGTAAAAAATACTTTACGGGTAAAATAATTCTTTGTACCATATATCTTGTGGTTTGTTCTGAAATTTTCAAAGGTTATCTTTCAGATTCATAAAAATATTATTTACATACACATGACAATTTAGATTGTAAAGGAGTCTTTAATATGGCTAACACTCAGCTACAGCATCGATACGTTCATGGGTTAGATGGACTTCGAGCGCTAGCTGTTTTATTTGTATTTGCATATCATTATGGCTTTAGTTGGGCAAGCGGTGGCTTCTTAGGCGTGTCCATTTTCTTTGTTTTATCAGGCTACTTAATTACATCTATTTTATTGAAACAATATGACGAGCACCAAAAACTGCTCCTTCCTTCGTTTTTTAAAAGCCGAATACGAAGGTTGTTTCCTGCAGCTTTTTTCATGGTTGTATGCGTAGTTGCTTGGACGGTTTTATTCAAACCATCTCTTTTATCTACTTTACAAGGGGATGCGATAGCAGGATTGCTCTATGTAAGTAACTGGTGGTTTATTTTTCAAGATGTTTCATATTTTGATAGCTTTCAATCACCTTCTCCCATAAAAAATTTATGGTCACTTGCAATCGAAGAGCAATTTTATATCATATGGCCACTTTTATTGCTAATTGGACTGCGGTTTACAAGGAAGAAAAAGACTGTTCTTTTCATTATAAGCTGCGGAGCCTTAGTGTCTGCACTATTAATGGGAGCTCTATATGAACCAGGTATGGACCCCAGTCGCGTTTATTACGGCACTGATACACGATCATTCGAATTGCTAATTGGATGTTGCTTAGCATTTGTTTGGCCACTCTATCGCTTATCTTCTAAAAATGTCCCAAGCACAGGAAAGTTCATTTTAAACGTTGCTGGCCTTACAAGCTTGCTGTTAGTGTTTTTATGCACTTCATTACTAAATGAATTTGCCCCATCAATGTATCGAGGAGGTATGCTTTTAGTTAGTTTAAATGCCGCTGTCCTCGTCGCAACGATTTCACACCCTAGTAGCATAATTGGTAAACTACTATCTTTTAAGCCGTTACGATGGATTGGTACACGATCGTATGGCATTTACTTATGGCACTACCCTATTATTACATTAACAACACCTACTACTGAATTTGGTGAGTTCAATTATGTACATATCAGCTTACAAGTTATAGCGACATGCTTCATCGCAGAAATCTCTTATCGATTTATTGAACAACCTATACGAAAAGAAGGCTTCAAAACCTTCTTTAGGCAAACACTGCCAACATTCAAACCGTCGGCTACATTTCGTTCTCATCTAAAATTTGCTGCGCCTATAGTATTTGTTATTTTTTTCTTATTGTTTACACTTGGCATTACGGGGATTTTAGAACCTAAAAAAACAGAAAGCAAACAGCCTGAAGCCGTTCATATTGAAACAACAGCAAAGCCAATATCACAGGATAACAATCTGAAAGAAAAAGAATCATCGGCAAAGGAACCTTCCTATACTCAAGTTCTATCAATTGGTGATTCAGTCATGCTTAACTTAGCTGACCTCCTGCAAGAAACTTATCCTAATATTGTAATTGATGGCAAAGTTGGTCGACAGCTATCAGAAGCGTTAAACGTCGCAAAGAACTATGCTCAGTTTAACGAACCTTCTAGTGCAGTTATTATTCAACTTGGTACGAATGGTTACTTTACAGAAGAACAGCTAGATGAACTACTTAAGCAGTTCTCAAAAGCAGATGTGTATCTCATCAATGCACGAGTTCCACGACAATGGGAAACAGAAGTAAATGAGAAGTTAGAAAAAGCAGCAAAAGAATCTAAAAACGTGATGCTTGTTGATTGGCATACTTTAGGAGCCAATCATCCAGAATACTTTACCAAGGATGGCGTTCATCTTCTTCCAGAAGGTGCCGAACAATTAACAAAGCTTATCTATAAAGCTATGCTAAAAAGTACGGACATCTCATAAGCCTATAATTCAACCCAAACAAAAAGAGGTGCGAAATGCACCTCTTTTTGTTTGGGTTATAAGCTCGGTTCTACTTAGAAAAAGATTGAGCTTTCTCAATAGTTTCTTCTACAGATTGCTTTTGTGCTTTCCTTTGTTTCATTTTCCCTGCTCCAATAACTACAGCAATGACTAACACTTCAAAACCATACTTAACGAAACCATTTTCAAAATAAGGCTTTAGAAACGGCTCGCCAACAATCATTTTAGAAGCGGTCCAAGCTAGTACTGCCGCTCCAATTGTAATAATAATCGGAAACCTTTCTACCCATTTTAAAATTAACGTGCTTCCCCACATCACAATAGGAACTGAAATTAACAACCCTAGTACTACTAATAAAAAGCTTCCATGTGCTGCACCGGCAACTGCCAATACGTTATCTAACCCCATTAATGCATCTGCAATAATGATTGTACGAATTGCAGCCCACATGCTATCTCCAGCTTTTACATCATGATCTTGATCTTCAACCAAGAGCTTATACGCAATGATCGTTAATAAAATTCCTCCAACTAAAAGTAAACCTGGAATCTCTAATAACCAAACAACTGCTAATGTTGCAAGCATACGAATAACAATTGCTCCAATTGTTCCCCAAATGATTACTTTTTTCTGCTGATGTTTGGGTAACTTTCTTGCTGCTAAACCGATTACAATTGCGTTGTCGCCAGCTAAAACTAAATCAATAATAATAATAGCAAGAAGCGCTGACAAAAACTCTGCACTTAAAATGTCCATTCTCTTTCTCCCTTATCTATCATTTCTCTAACGTTTTCTATTATAAAGGATATCAGTGTAAATAAGTTGAAAATTTTCAAATAACCGAAATATATCCTATTATCCTACTTTCATCAAAAAAGAATGCTCACCTACAAGTGAGCACTGGACAGCTTACTGTTTAATTGTTTCTTTCATCTTTTTTGGCCAGATAAAATAGCTAATGGTGATACACAAATCGATGGCTAAAACTAAAGACCATATTCGCAGTATACCGCTTAACGCTTCTGTTTGTTGTGAATCATTTAATAGATAAATAAGCGCACCTAAAAGACCAGCTCCTATTCCATACGCAACTAAATGTTGAAACCATCCCTTTAGCCCATGATTAGCGTGCTCTCTTCCAAAACGTTTGATTGGTTTTTGCCCCTGCTTCATCACATAATATAAGAAATGCTCATCTGCCCATTTAATCATGCTCTTACCAAATGCCAGCGATACTCCAATATAAATGGCTGCAATACCATGAACAGTCGTCGCTTTCGTACCATTATATAAATCAATTCCAGTAACAAGCAATAAGATCAAATCAATAACCGGCGTTAATGCTAAAAGGAAAAAACCCATCTTTTCTTTTTTAGCTATATATCGTGTTGTTAACCCTAACAAAATAACAATCCAAAAAGCAATTTCGCACCCTACAATCATCCAAGCAATAAAATTCAAGCCTCCACCCCTCTTTTTAATACAGTTGTATTATTTAAATCCATTTTAGCATTTCTTTTTTATTAATACAACTGTATTGTAAAATTGCAACTTGTCTTTTTTATTGCTACAATAAATTCATGCCAAAATTAGTTGATCATCAAAAACGAAAAGAACAAATTGCCAGAGCAACATGGCGAGTTATTTTAAAGCAAGGGATGGAAGGTACTACCGTTAGAAATATTGCGAAGGAAGCAAATTTATCACTTGGCTCCTTGCGTCACTACTTTTCTTCCCAAGATGACTTATTAGCTTATGCCATGGAACTAGTTAAAGAACAAGCTGAGCGACGAATTGTTTCAATTGCTTCACAGGACCTTCCTCCACAGGAAAAAGTATTAAAAATGCTGCTAGAGATCGTTCCAACTAATGATGAAAAAATGGCTGAAATGGAGGTTTGGCTTATTTTCACAGCTCATCATAAACATAAAAATCAAGGACCTATTGATGATGGAATTTTCTCCGGTATGAAAAAAATTATGCTTTACCTAGAAAATGAAAACGTATTAAAAGAAAAGATAAACACTGACCTGGAATCAGAAAAGCTTTATGCTTTAATTGATGGGCTAGCACTGCACGCAATGTTTGACAGAGATCGAGTAACTAGCGACAGAGTTGAAGCTGTTATTCGTGATTATTTACAAAGCATTTGCTCAGGCCAAGAAAACGGCACATCCTAGGGTGTGCCGTTTTCTACAAATGCCAATTGAACTGCTGCTACATAGCGATAAAAAGAATTCGTATACTGGTTTTTTGTTAGAAAAAAGCTGTCTCTTTCTTGATAGCTAATTTCAAGTTGGACGCCTTTTTCTCGCTTTCCTTTATTCACAACATTATGCTTGTGCGTACCTGATAACAAGTGGTCTTGACCAACAATTTCAGCACTAAACGACGCATCTCTCAACGCCTTGTATACCCACTTCTTTCTCTCTTCATCTAACCCACCGATTAGCGTATGCTTCTTCTTTGTCTCCTTATATCCATGAATGCTAAGAACATATTCTGCTTCTTTCAACATAGATAATAAAGTAGGCTCATCAAAATGAGAAGATGAAATATGCAGTTTACGATTTTGAGCACTTTTCATCCCTTCAAACAGATAATAGCTATTTTGTTTCTCTGCAATAGCAATAGCCATTTCCGATGTTCCTTGCTCAATTCTCCCACCGTGAATGGCTAGCACTAGCAGTTCAGATGAGGTTGCTTGTGTTCTAATTCGATAATCCTTTTCAGCTCGTTCAAACTTTGATAATTCAGCAAAATCTTTATATGTGTCCTTCATACTTGTCTCCCGCTTATTTTATTAACCCTATCGTATCATACCTTTTCTCTACTTATTCATGTAAGTTTAGTTCCCTTCCATAGTAAATTAATGTTCATTTTCAGAGAGCTAAGATATAATAAAAGCCTATTTACTGTTTGTTAACTTAACAAATGAAAAAGGTGATTTCAAATTAAAACGTGGATAAAAGCAGGCTTGCTCTTTCTAGTCGCTATTGTATTAATCATTTGTATTACTAATACTGATTTATTTAATTCGATTCGCACTGGTGATATGGATAAGATAACAGCCTTTTTAAAAGAAAACTTACTAATAACACTGCTGTTCACGCTAGTTGCCATGCTTGTGCAAAATGCGTTTACCATGATTCCACTTGTATTAATCATTGCCATTAACATAAATCTATTAGGATTCGAACTAGGATTGATTTGGAGTTGGTTTACGAGTATGCTAGCAGCAGCTTGCGTCTTTTTAATGGTTCGCTATGTTTTCCAGGATGGATTATTAAAAAAAATAAAGCCTTCTTTACTTGAAAAAATTGAAGCAAACGGAACAAGCTACGTTTTTCAAGTACGAGTTTTTCCGTTCATTCCGACTAGTCTTATTAACTTCGTAGCCGCCGTTAGCTCTATTCGCTTTCAGCAGTTTTTATGGGGGACGGCATCGGGTAACCTCATTTACTTCACCATCTTATCTCTTTTATCAGCAGGATTATTATCAGATATGATTAATGAATACGTCATTGCAGGGGTTGTTCTTTTAACCGTTGCACTTTATTATATAGGCAAATTCATTTATAAGCGGAAACGATTTCTTGCAAAATAACCAAGCATACAATTCGAATGCTTGGTTATTTTTTAATAGCTTTATTGTTTAATAATATTAAATAAGATATACTGTAAAAGTTTGGAGTTATTTAAGAAAGGAAGGCTGCTTCTATGAAAAAACAAATTATGATTGCACTCATGCTCGTTACATCACTAGCAGCGATGGAAGGAACGATCGTCAGTACCGCTACGCCTAGAATTACAAGTGATCTATCAGGTATTGAACTAGTGAGCTGGGTCTATGCAATTTACATGTTAGCAACGGCTGTTTCAACGCCTATTTATGGAAAGCTTGCTGATTTATTCGGACGCAAACGCGTATTGTTAGTTGGTATTATTATCTTTTTAATTGGATCAATTCTATGTGGAATGGCAATGAATATGACACAGCTCATCATCTTTCGTGCTTTTCAAGGCTTGGGTGCAGGAGCAGTTATGCCAATTACAATGACCATCATTGGTGACTTAAATAAAGAAGCTCAAGCTCGTGTAAAAGCACAGGGGTGGATTAGCGCTGTGTGGGGTGTTTCTGGCGTCATTGGTCCATTATTAGGAGGATTTTTAGTTGATACGCTGTCATGGCGTTACATCTTCTTTTTAAACGTTCCATTCGGTCTTTTATCCTTGTTTATGATTGTGAAATATTATAAAGAACAAATTCAAAAAGAAAAACGACATATTGATTACCCAGGTGCTGTTACTTTCTCATTAGGAGTTATCGCTTTACTTTATGCACTTTTAACAGGCAGCCAAACACAGCAGTGGACAGATGATTTACTTATTGGTTTGTTTAGCAGCGCGTTTGTACTATTCATTCTTTTCATTTGGATTGAAAAAAGGTCTCCTGAACCGCTTGTACCGCTCAATCTTTTTTCGAATTCTACCATTACAACCGTTAACTTTTTAACACTATTTATGGGCGGTATTCTAATTAGCATTACAGTATACCTTCCTTTATTCACGCAAGGAATTCTCGGAAAAAGCGCCACAGCTGCTGGCTTTATGTTAATGCCAATGCCAGTTTGTTGGACAATTGCCTCTATTTTCTCAGGGCATCTGGTTGCAAAGCTAAGACCTACATATGTCATTACGCTTGGAACAATTTTTTTATTGATTGCAACGTCTTTTTTATTTTCATTAACACAGGAATCATCTGATTGGTCCATTTATGCTTCAATTGGAATTCTCGGCCTAGGTATGGGAATTATTACGCCCGTACTCATGCTAATTATTCAAGGCTCTGTACCACAACAAAAACGTGGAACAGCTATTTCTTTAAATACCTTTACGAATACATTTAGCCAGACTTTAGGAGCTGCCGTATTTGGTACTCTTTTTAACCTTCAAGTGAATGCAAACGGCGGTGATAGTTCAATGATTAATTCATCATTTGAGCACCAAAAGGTAGATCCTGATACGTTAGCTTCTGTTCAAGGGCATCTCTTTGTCGGTATTCATACGGTATTTGCTAGCATCATGATTCTTGCGTTTTTTGCTGTCATTATCGGATTTGTCTTAATCAAAAAAGTAGGACAAAAAGAGCTCTCTCAATCTTAATTTGTTAAAGGTACACCATTATTCTACTGTTACTTCTATATAGATAAAACAAGCCCTCTTCATTCTTTAATGCGGGCTTGTTTTGTATATAACCATATAAGTAGCTCCTAAAAATCAATGATTTACTATCAACATTATGAAGCTTATCTTAATGATAAAGCCATATGCTCTTCGTCCCAGTACTGTCCTTTATACTTTAGTGCATTTCGTTCAACCGCATAGGTCACAAACCCAAACGAGTCGTATAGCGCGATTGCTTCTTTATTCGTTGAAACAACGGTGAGCTGCAGCTGTTCAAGTCCTAATTGTTTTGCTTTATCCAACACAACTTGCACAAGCTCTTTTGCAACTCCCTTTCCTCGTGCGTCTTTTGCTACATACATTGCTAAAAGGTTACCTTTATGGCGAATTTTTAAAGGCTGTTCTGCTTGAAGTGTAATCATTCCTATAAGCTGTTCACCTCGAAATGAACCGAATGTGTAAAAATGCTCTTTCACTAGTTTCTCTCCCATCTCTTCTTCTAAGTGAGGAGTGCTAGCTTCTTCATCATAGGTTTTTAAAAAGGCAGCTGGGCTTTCCAAAAGCGATTCAAGCCTTAGCTTTACGTATTGTCTTGCATCATTTTTCGTCAGTAATCGAATCGTTTTTCTCCTCTCTTCGTAACACTTCATTCGCCGCTCGCAAATATAAGATGTACGATTTAGCTGGTTCGTCACTATCTCCAGCTAGTTCCAAAAGAACTTCTTCAATAAGGATAAAATTATCAATGATATGCTTCGTTTTCATGCCTCGACTCGTTAACAAACTATTTAACCATAAGGCGTAATCGCTAAACACAGCTTCATTTTGAAGCAGGTATGACGTATGTAACTATCTCATGTGGTAGTGATTGTCCTCGATTCACTTTTGCTTCCCTCGTTCACCAAATTTTTGTAAAAGCGTAGGCTCTTGCTCATAAATTTGTTCTGTTACCTTTTCTACAATTTTATTTACAGGAAGGTTTGTCATGTAGCCACAACCTTATATTGACGTATGCTCGGAATGACCGCTGCTAATTCTTGATCTGGATATCTCTTTTTAAGCTCATGAATTTCCTTGAATTCCTTGCTTCGCACCCATTTTAAATAAGACTCTTTCGTTTCAAATGTAAGCTGCACCGTCAGCTCTCCTGCACGCTTATCATTTTGTAACAGCTGAAAATCCACAAAACCAGGAGCTTGATCAACTTTCCTTGATCGCTTTTGATAAATGTTGATGACTTCTTCTGCCTTTTCATCAGGTACATCAAATGTTGAAAATACCGTATACATTATTTCCCCTCCAATGTCGCTAACTCTTACTTTTCAGTCTACCACAGCACGTTTTTAATGTATACGAATCGGTCGTCCTACATTTAATTTATGTCCCATTTGATATAAAAGAGCTCCCATGAAAATATCTTCATGGGAGCTCGCTTAATTAAACAACGTCAATTTTCACATCAACATTACCGCTAATTGCTTTTGAATACGGGCAATAGGAATGGGCCATTTCTACATATTTCTTCGTAATCTCTAAATCTAGTCCTTCCACATGAACCGTTAAATCCACTTCTAATTTAACTCCTTGATCTTTAGCATCTGTACCAAGACGTACAGTAGCGGTGACCTTACTGCTTTCAATCTCAACGCTGTGTCTTTTCAACATGAATTCTAAAGCACTATTAAAACATGTGCTGTAGCCAGCCGCAAATAATTGCTCTGGATTTGTTTCGGTTGTGGCATTACCTCCTAGTGATGATGGTGCAGCAACTTCTAAGTTAAAAATATTATCTGGCGAATGTACTTCACCACTTCTTCCACCTGTATTAATAACCGTTGTTTCATATAAAGTTTTCATTAATTCATTTCTCCTTTTGTATTTTCGTTGATTCAATTGTACACAATTTAATTTTAAAAAACAAGTATAAAGATAAAAAAGCTAAGAATTTGATTTCTTAGCTTTCCACAACATAATGTATCAAATTTGTTATATTCAAAATCAAAAGGCCAAGAACAAGTCTTGACCTTTCTTACCGCTTCTAGATTCCACGTGATAACCCATAGTAGGCAATTTGATAATTTGCTTCGCCTTTTGCAAATACCGTAACAGCTGACTTCGAATCTTTTTGTGGGAATATGCGTGAAGTAAATACTGTTTTTCCGCCGTTAATATATACTTCTAGAATACTTTTATCAACGAAAATACGAACATCAACACAAGAAGCTGATTCCCATTTTTCCGTTCTTACAACTCCGTAATCTGTAGCATATTGATGTTTGAAATGAGAACGATCTACTCGCACTTCTTCTTTTTCATGATCAAAAACAAGCGTTAGTGTTTCTTCCTTGCTGTTAAAAAGCTGAAAGCCTACTTGAGAAGCTTCAATATTCGTAAAGCTCATATCTATCTCATAGGCATTGTTAGTAGCTTCATCAATAATAACTTCTTCGTCTGTTAAACGCCCGCGAAAATGAACTGCATCATCGCGAAGCTTTGTTAGTTCAGAAACAGGCTTTTGCACTAATTCTGTTCCTTCTAATGACAGCTCACGCGGAAGAGTTAAAGCGTGAGCCCAACCATATTGATCAGATGGATACTCGACGTCTGGATTTCCAATCCAGGAAAACATTAAACGTCTTCCCTGTTCGTCTTCAAACGTTTGGGGAGCATAAAAATCAAAACCCTTATCGATTTCACGATAGTCTTCCATGTCAAACGTTAGATCATCTAGATTAAATGTGCCTACTGCATAAATAACATTATAGATATTATGAAAATTATGACCTTCTGCCTGAATGCCTTGCGGTGAAAACACAAAAACGTCTTTTCCATCTAATTTAAAGTAATCAGGACACTCCCACATATAGCCAAAATCCGGCAGCTTCGTTTTTACTTCACCTTTAAAACGCCAATCGAGCGCATCAGTTGATTCATATACAATTAACGTTCCCGTTTCGTTTTCGCGCTGTGCTCCTAGAAGCATGTAGTACATGTCGTTTTCTTTCCATACCTTTGGATCACGAACATGTCCGGTATAACCAACTGGCACGCCTTCTACTACAGGATTCTGACTGTACTTTTCTACGGTACCATCTTCATGTAAGATGGCCATGCATTGATTTGCTGTACGAGATCCATCTTCATACTTTACATTTCCCGTATAATAAAGGAGCCCTTTTCCATCTTTCACAATGGCACCTCCAGAATATGCCCCATGTGACTCATACTTTTCTGTCGGCGCAACCGCTACAGGAAGTCTCTCCCAGTTTACTAAATCTTTTGATTTCACATGTGCCCAATGCTTCATACCGTGAATTGCTCCGTAAGGATACCACTGATAGAAAACATGATATTCTCCATTAAGTTGGATTAAACCATTTGGGTCGTTCATTAAGCCATATTCAGGATAGATATGATAAATAGGTTGCCAGCTATCCTGCTTCGCTTTATTTTTTAGTTCTTCAAGTTCGCCGGGCTTCGCTTCAAAAATTGTTCGATATTTTGATGTAGACATATGTATAAATCCCTCCAACACATTCAACAAGCATTTTGTTTCACACTCTATCATATAAAACTTTCTTTTAAAAATCCAACGAATCCAAAACGGATCTTGTCGTTTTATTGTGTCGTATTTTAAAGATAAGTTTTTTTACAATTTTTATGTCAAAAAAGAAGGGTTCTTGGAAGGATGGTTGAATATTATATAACAATCAAAATTCATCAACCTGTACGAGCATCCGACGGCAAGCGGCAGATTTTTTTTACTAACGCAATATGTTTTGCAGGAAGTATTCAACAAAATGGTAGGTCCTTCATATGATTACATATTATAAGAGGAGGTATATGTCATGAAAGAAGAAAATGTAAAACAAGTTGTAAACAGAGGTAGTAAAGAGCTTTTAGTAGGTACCATTGTAGGAAGCGTTGTCGGGGTTGCAACTGCACTGCTAGTAGCTCCAAAGTCAGGAAAAGAGCTCCGCGCTAGCATTCAAGATCAAGCAAATCAAGCATTAGCAAAAACTGGTCAAGTCAAAGAAAGCGTCTATGCAAAAGGACAAGACTTAAAGCAACGCACTGCACGCATTTCACAAGTGGTATCAGAACAGTCTGTTCAAGTTGTAAACAAAGTAAAATCACTTCGTCCATCGACTGAAGAACTTGAAGCTGCCGCTACTACTGAACGCACAGAGGTTGAGGAAGAAACAATTGGAGAAGTGCCTACGCTAGAAGCAGAAAGCCAAATAAAACAAGAGCTTGAAAATATCGAAACTGAAGTTAATGAATTAGAACAATCAGTTGAAGAAGTAAAATAAAAAAACGCTGTGTGGATGCTCGCCTTCCATGCAGCGTTTTACGTTGTAAAGAAACTAAACACTCCCCATAATACAAAGAACACAAGTAATAATGAACTAATTAAAATTACTCTTCCTAACAGATTATAGGTTTTCTGTTCATCATACAACTTTTGATTTACCGCTTCTTCTATTAACATCGACTTATACTCTGGCCCTTCTAAACTTTCTGGGGTTTGCATTATTACCTCTCCTCTCCCACTCAAACTTTCTAACTATTCTAATTATAACACATTTTATTTTTATCAAAAAATAAAATGCCTGGAAGGAATTTTATACTTAACATTCCATTCCAGGCATTGCTATATCTTAGGAGTTGGAGTAGGTTTTCCGTATCCTTTTTTATACTTTTCATCAATATCATTTCGAATTTGCTTTATACTTTTACCTTGACTGTATTCAATTACCGACTGCGCAGCAATGTCTAAGCATATCCCACACCTTGTTGCATGATCATCCCATACAACAGCTCCACCTACTTTGTTTTCATAAATAAAACAATCATAGCTACTTGTATGCCCTACTGTATCACCACAGCCACAGTAGCATGGAATCTTTTCAAGAAGCTCTTTATGCTTACCAACTGAGCGATATACAACCTTCATATTCTCGTCTTTATCATTTAAAAACGTTGGTAAAATTTCATTGCTTTTTGTTTCTTCACGAATGTCCGCTGTCGTTTCAATTTCATGATGTGAATGAGATTCATGCTCACTGCTACTTTTCTCTTTTCCACATCCCGTAAGTACAATACTTGTACTAACTATCCCTAAAATCATCCACTTTCCACAGTTCATCACTTTCCCCCCTGTTGTACCTTGTACAATTTTCATGGAATTTTATCTACTAATAGTATACAGCATATGAACCGTTCATTTCCTCCTACTATATGTATTTACTTATTTTGCAATCAGAAGAGATAAAAAAAGAGTTTGGGACATAACAAAATGATTGCTTCTAAAAAACGAACACTAGCTATTCCCATCTCTTTGGTTTGTCTCCACACGTTCGTTCCATTGCGCTACGGTCACTCGCTTTCCGCGGGGAAGAACCTGAGCTTCTGCGCTGCGGGATCTCAGGTTTCCCTCTCTTTCCCGCAGGAGTCGAGTGTCCTACGCTCCATTCCACCCTGTTTCCAACATTGTTTTCACAATCAACCAAAAAAACCTGAACGATTAAAAGTTATGAATTCTCAATCGTTCAGGTATAGTAGAGGCTGAACTACTTATATCTCAGTCTCTTTCTCTTATAATTGAATGTTAGTTTTGTTTCCAAGATTGTACTAGGTCTACAACTGCTGACACAACTTCGATTCCTTGAAAAGCGAATAGACCTGCAGCGGCCATTGAGAAAAACCCCACTACAACATCTTTTAGAATGATTGGCATATGAACATCTCCTTTTCTACTTTGAAATATACGCTGTTCATCCCGGTTAAGCGCCTGCTTTTCTCTATACCCTTTTTTAAAAAGGATATTCCTACATTCTACTCTTTTTTCACGAATTTTCAATACCATTTAGTGATAAAAATATTACCATGTTAAATTGAAAACGATTAACGTTTTCTTATAGTAAAGAAGCACACCCTTGAACTGCGCCCCTTCTTTTACAAGTAGCTTTCATCTTTCCTCAAGAGCTGATCCAAAGATAATGCTCCACTTCCTGCAAAGACAAGATGTAAAGACATAGCTAGAAGTGCAATATCTAACTCATATCCTCCCACAAATGGCGCTCCCAGTTTTGCTGTAAAAATAGCTCCTAGCATAACAAAAACAAACAATGCTGCAACAATTCGTGTGCCTAGTCCAACAATAACAGCAACTCCACCAATTAGTTCTATAATTGCTACTACATAAGCCATGAAACCAGGGATACCAATGCTTTCAAAAAAACCTACAGTTCCGTCAATTCCGCCTTGAAATTTACTTAGGCCATGAATAAAAAATGTTAACCCTAATACAACACGTATAAAGAATGTACCAATTGTATAACTCTTCATGTTAGTTCCTCCTTTTATGTATCCTCTATCACTATTTTAGTAGCAATATATATATAATTACAAGTTATTTTTATATTATAATTATGTAACAAAAAATAAACCACTTACATTTTATTAGTAAGTAGGTTTATTTTTGCTATCAGCTTAAATAAAAAGCTCTCATATACTCTTTAATAATAAGCTCTGCCGTTGAGTTAATTACATTTGTTGGAAGATACTCATGAAATCGAAAACGATTCTGTTTATTTACGTTAACGTCATGAACAGAAGCTATGCTTAATTGATTTTGAAAGCACTTCAACATCGCCATAGGAGGACTAGAGAGAATGTGAGCACCAATCTTATTTATCGCTTGTTTGCTAATCGCATGCGGAACTGCAGTTAGCGAGCTCATCCATAAATCTCCTCTGTCGTTCATTTCATTTAATAGAAATTTCCAAGCCTGCACACTATGAGATAAGCTTTTTTCATCTTCACTTTTATTTAAAGCTACATCTAAGCCATCTGCTATTGCTCTTGCAAAGGGGTATAAATCATAAGCCTTAATACTAAAATCTCCATCTACAAATAAAATAATGTCTCCCTTTGCAACCTCGGCACCTATCGTTCGACCTACATCATGCCCTAACGCATTCTTATAAACAATTGTTTTCGCTCCCATATTTTTGGCAATTTGTTCTGACTCATCCGTAGAGCCGTTCACAATAACTATAACTTCAAGAGGCTCAAGCTTCCGAACCTCTTTGATCACTTCTTGTAGCGTTTTCACTTCATTTTTTACTGGTATGACAACTGATAGCTGCTTTCCTTTATAAAAAGAGGAAAGTTTTCCCCACCCTTTGCTAATGTTTTCATACGGCTGATAAGCATCCGTTCTGTTCATAGCTTTTGAAACAGCTTCTGTTTTAGCTATATAATTGTCCAAGAGCTCCTTATATCTTTCTTTATATTCAGCTCGTTTGTTTTCAAAAGCACCAGGAGCAAACTTCCCTTCTCCAAAAGTTGTAATGGAAAGGTGATGGCTTGTTCGGAAGGAGTTCGTTTGTAGTTCAACAAATAAAGCGAGAGGATTTGTACAAGCAGCAGAGGATAATTGACTATATACTTCCTTAGTAAATGCATATGGAGGAGAAAGATAAGCATTGGTATAATGAGGTTTATTACACATATCATGTAGAACCCTGCTCCACATGACTTCAAACCTTCCAAAATCATGCTGAAATGCTTCATCCCATTTGTTTAAAACCACATCACAATGACTAAATAAAAGTGGTTGAACAAATTGTTTTACTTGTTTCTCTGAGATCATATAATCGCTGTCTAAATATAAAAAGGCGTCTCCCTTACACATGCGAGTTATTTTCATTCGCAATTCATGTGCTGTTTCTTCACCATTCTCTATTTTCACAATACAGCCTTCTTCTTTTGCAATTAAAACCGATTCATCCATTGACTGCTTGGCTAAGACAATCACTTCATGAGGATTTAAACAGCGAGTACTGCGAATGACTTGCCTGATTGTCGCTTCATCATTTTGAACAATTAGAATGATTGAAAGCTTCTTCACATTACGCCCTCCTTTTTAACGCCTTAATACTCCCCTTGTATCCACTATTTTCGCGGCAGTTTTCACAAGTGACCAATCAATGTTTTGATGGTCGGTTAAGATTAAGACTACATTGGCTGTTTGCACCGCTTGTTTAGTAAGCTCTACAGACTGAATGTTGCAACCATTTAGCGTAAAAGTGTCGATATATGGATCATGATATGATAGATTATACCCTCTTGTAATTAGCTCGTTGCATATAGGCAATGCTGGTGACTCCCGTACATCGTTTACATCCCGTTTATACGCGATGCCAATGACCAAAACATTTTTCTCATTCTTATCAAGCTGCTTTTCAACGAGTGTCACAACATGTTCAGTCATTTGTTCATTTATTTCATGAGCTGCTTGAATGAGTTCACTTTTTAAACCAGCCTGTTTGAGCTTCCATACAAAGTAAAGTGGGTCAACAGGAATACAGTGCCCACCAATTCCAGGTCCGGGATAATAAGGAGTAAATCCAAATGGTTTCGTTGCTGCTGCTTCAAGTACTTCATAAAAATCAATGTTCAGCTGTTCACATAATACATTTGTTTCGTTCACAAGAGAAATATTAACTAACCGTTGAATATTTTCAAATAGTTTACACATTTCAGCCACGTTTGGTGACGAAACAGGAACTACTTTTTGAAAGATGCTACCATAAAATTCGCTAATTTTTTGTAAGCAGCTTTCCGTATATCCACTAATCACTTTAGGGATTTGCTCAATGTGATAGTGCGTATTTGCTGGGTCTACTCTTTCAGGAGAATAAGCGAGATAAAAGTCGCTTCCTACTTGTAGCTTTGATTTTAAAAGAATTGGTAAAACAATTTCTTCTAACGTACCTGGATAAGTTGAACTCTCATAGATTACTGTTTGTCCGGCAACCATTTCCTTTTGCAAAAACTCTGAAGCCTTAATCATTGCTGTTAAGTCTGGTTCGTGCTGATCGTTAATTGGTGTTGGAACCGTCACAATTACATATTCACACTGTTTAAACTCTTCAATTCCGTCTTGTAAACATTGAGCTTTAAATTTCTTTTCTCTTTTAATCTCCTCATTTGATACATCTGGAATATAGCTTTTCCTTTGATGAAGTAGGTTCACTTTGCTACGATCAACATCAAGACCTATCACATCAAAACCTTTTTTAGCAACCAATAATGCTAAGGGTAATCCCACGTATCCAAGTCCTAATACTGCTACTTTTTTAGTTTTCATCACGCATCACCTCAGACAAAATGTCATGTCTTCTTGTATCTTTTAAAAAGAGACCTCTTTCCGTTGTTTGATTGAGTAGATAAGCAATTGCTTCAATATGGTCTCCTAAAATCCTTTCCGTTGATTGAGGCAATCCTGTTGTCTTTAAGTGCTCTTTTCGAATGCGATTGGTGCGCGCTACGTCTACAAAATGAATCGCCTTAACCGTAAAACCTGCTAACAAACTTTTCAAATGAAATAAAGGAGGAATGATGAGCGATTCGTACCCGATTTTCTCTATTACTTCTCTTTTTATTGCGTGAGGAATTGCAGTTGTTGTGTTAATGGTTAAATCTGGACGCTTACTAATAGCATTTAAAAAATACTTTGCAGCACTAACAGAATGTAGAGGATGGACTTGATCTAATAAACACTCCAAATTATTGAGCGCAACATCAACTCCATTTTCAGCTGCACGGATGAAATGTTGAAGATTTTCAGCAGAAATAACGATATCACCGTCAATAAACAAGCAAATATCACCTGAACTATACATTGCTCCAATTGCTCTTGGAACATTATGTCCAAGCCTATTTGGATACACAAGCACCGTTGCGCCTGCTTCACGTGCTCTTGAAATCGTTATTTCATCTGACCCATTTGCTACCACAATAATTTCTTCAACACCTGCTTTTTGCACTTCTTGAATAACAAGATGAATCGTTTCTCTTTCTTCTCCAACTGGAATAATCGCACTTGTTTTACATCTCTCTTTTTTCAGGAGAGTGGGTGTATATTCTGATACAATCGTACGGTTACGATTTCCATCCGTAAGTCCTCCCCTTACTCCTTTCTGATGAATTAAGTGAGAAAAAGCTTTTAAATGATCAGCTAAAATTGATTCGGTTGAAAAGGGAAACGGAGAATTAGGAACAAGCGTCTTGTGGGTATTACGAATACGGTTGGTATAAATAACATCTGTGGAACAAGGATATACAACAGACATTCCTTTTAAAATAGCAAGTGTCTGCATTAATGGGGGATGCGCTAAATTCTCAAAGCCGATTTCTTCAGCTGCTGAGCGCTTTATAGCATGTGGAATTGCGGTAACTGCTTGAACTGTTAAATCTGGTCTTTTTAAGCTTAAATTAAGCATATACTTTGAGACAGCCACTACGTGAGGACGAATTTTTCGCTTCATTGTCCATTCCAAGTCATTCAATGCAAGGTCATGGCCATCTTTAATTGCTTGCACATACTGGTTTAGTTCTTCAAAGGGTACAACGATATCTCCGTCTAGAAATACAAGGATATCCCCCTTTGCTTTTTTTGCTCCAATTGCTCGACCAATGTTAATCCCAAGCTTCTCTTCGTACGTTAACACTTTACACCCTTCTTGTTTTGCAATTAAAGCTGTATTATCAGTGGCCCCATTTACAACAACAATGATTTCAAAAGGTGCTATCTTTTTTATTTCCTGAATCACACTTTGCAATGACTCTTCTTCATTACATGCTGGAATGATAACGGATACGTTCATTTTATTCATCTCCACTAATAATACGAATGTATGTGACAGATGCAAAAGATATTGTGACATCAGTAGGCTCTCCATATGAGCTTGATGTACGAACAACAATTGAAGCTTCAAATACTGCAATTAATGTACCGCTAATAATATCAATTGGGGTAATGATTTGTACAAATGAACCAATGCTTTCTCTTAATGCGTCTTGAAACATCTTTTCCTCTCCTCTCTTTAAACTTTTTGAATTGTAATGATGCTGGTAAATGGTAACAAAATGCTGGAAGTGGCACTTTCAGTTAGCCTTAAATAATCATCGCCTACTTCAGCAACCGTACCTTGCAAAGGACCCGCAACTGTTGAAACGACAACTTCTTCATTTAAATATTGAAGCGCAATTTCTTTAAAAGGCGAAACATCCGCTTCTCTTACAAGCTGAATAAAGTAGTCTCGAAATCGCTGAGAATAAATAACCTCTTCTACTGCTTTTTTTGTATTATTTTCAATGAAAGTACCAAACCTTCTTGAAAATAACAGTCTCTTAATTTTCTTTTTGAGACGGTAATAGCTATAACACCACATCTTTTTTCCTCCTTGTTAGTCATGGAATCATTTGAATTTCACTAGAACACTCAAACGATTACTTTACCAATATATACAAGCTGTCAGGAGGAAGTGATAGAACTTTTTTCACATTTTTTGATAAATATGCGCTTGTCTCGCATTCTTACAAAGAAAGAGTGCACAATGATTTAACTTTTTTCAAAACAAAAAAGAGTTTGGGACATAACAAAATGATGGCTTCTAAAAGACGAACACTAGCTGTTCCCATCTCTTTGGTTTGTCTCAACACGTTCGTTCCATTGCTCCATTCCATCCTGTTTCCAACATTGTTTTCACAATCAACAAAAAACCTGAACGATTAAAAGTTATGAACTCTCAATCGTTCAGGTATAGTAGAAGCTGAACTACTTATGTCTCAGTCTCTTTCTCAAATTACTTTACTTTTTTAGCACCTAGATAACGTTCACTCCAATAGTTCGAGTTTTTATCACTGATTGTTACACCTTTTGAGGTAGAAGTGTGAATAAACTGATTATCACCTAAATAAATCCCTGCATGAGAAGGGCCTTCTTTATATGTTTTGGTTCCAACAATTCCATCAGCTACTAGATTATGATCTTGCTGAAAAGCTTGAACTGCTACTTTTGTTTCGTAATTAAAGTATGTAGAAACCTTACCCTTTAAATATCCTTCTTGCTTTAAAGAATCTTTGACTTCATAGATGCTTTCGTTTTTCATTCCTTGTTTTAATAGCTCGTCGTTTGAAGCGGCTTGTCCAATGACGGGTGTAGACAATACGGCTCCTCCCATTAACATAGACGCAACCAATTTCCTCATTATACATACTCCTTCACCTATTTTTTCCCACTACTATCTATCAAAGTGGTCACTGTATCACCTTATCATGCACGCATCACAATCAGATAAATAGAACATAACAATCCCATGACAGCACATCACATTTTCATGACATTTTTGAAAATAACGCTCAAGCTTTTCAACAAGCAAACCGAAATATATAGTAAGGGTCCATGACCGTTATATACCCATATATGTGCTTACAACTTTAAGGATAATAGGTGATTTTATGAACTGGTTTAGGAAAAACACACATACCGAACAAGCAGTTGCTCTTGAAGAAATGACTGCAAGCATGCAAGTATCTAGTTTAGAAATTCAACAACAAATTAAAATGATTGGTCTAAACTTAGATGACCTTAAAAGAATCGTTAGGCTACAGCCTGCAGTTGAAGAAAATATTATTTCAATTGTAAACGAATTCTATCGAGCTATTGGAGAACAGCAACACTTAGTTACCATCATTGAGAAGCATAGCAGTATTGATCGCTTAAAAAACACGCTTAAAAAACATATATTAGAAATGTTTAACGGCAAAGTAGATGATGAGTTTGTACAAAAGCGTAAAATGATTTCAAAAATGCATGTAAAAATTGGTCTTGAACCGAATTGGTATTTATGCGCTTTTCAGAACTTACAAATTGCATTAATTGCCCTGTGCCATGAGGAGATAGACGAAAAAGAAGCCTGCATTCAAACTATTAAAAGTATTACAACGCTCATTAATTTAGAACAACAAATTGTGTTAACTGCCTATGAAGAAACGTTTGAAGAACAACGACAACTTTTATATCAAGAAAAAAAGCTTATTCAAGATGAGATTAGTCGTACCTCTTCTCTATTAGCTAACCTATCTGAGGAAACAGCACAGTTTGTTTCTCAAATAAGCAGCCAAACGGCGGATGTTGTGTCATTTGCGAATAAAAGCTCAAAGTTAGCTGAGATTGTTTCCAAAGATGCAATTGAAAGCCAAACCAAGCTCGAACAAGAGCAAGCAATGCTTGATGGCATCCAGCAAAATACTTCTCTCATTCAACAACGCATGAAAACGTTAGAAGATACATCAAAGCAAATTACACAAATTGTAGCGATTGTAACATCCATTGCTGAACAAACAAACTTACTTGCTTTAAACGCTTCAATCGAATCAGCTCGAGCAGGGGAACATGGAAAAGGATTTGCCGTGGTTGCTCAGGAGGTTCGTAAACTGGCGGAGGAAACAAAAAAATCAATCGCAAACATTTCAACTTTCATCAAAGATATTCAAAAACAAATAAAAAGCGTAGCTGAGATTGGAGATGAAGTGGCGGGGTTAACAAAAGACACAACGGTAAATATGAATAACATCACAACGTTTTTCACAAATGTTTTAACTGTCACAACAGAAAATAAACAGCAGAGCGTTCTAACAAAAAAAGAACTAGACAAAATATCTTCCATTATTTCAGAATTGACAAATCGTATTGATAAAATTGCTACATCATCCGATGAGCTTTATACACTATCTGAAAAGGTATAAACAAAGCAGAGCCAAGGCTCTGCTTTGTTCTTATCTAAATTAGAAAGTACCAGCTTGTGATAATCCGTATCCGAAGTGCGTGTCACGACCAGCTGGTCCTAAATCAATTGATTTGTTGATTAACAGTTGACGTAACTGTGCATTTGAATATGATGGGTATTTCTGTTTGTATAAGGCTAGGATACCAGCTGCATAAGGGCTAGCCATTGATGTACCGCTTAACGTTGAATATTGACCGTTTAAGTATGTGCTTAGAATAGCCGCACCAGGAGCTGCTATTTCAACAGTAGGGCCAGTTGATGAGAATGAAGCACGGCGATCATAACGATCCGTAGCTCCCACAGCAATAACTGAATCATATTTCGCTGGGTAATTTACCGTATCTCCTGTTCCAGCAGAGTTTCCAGAATTTCCAGCAGCAGCTACTACAACTGCTCCACTTTGATAAGCTCGATCAACTGCCGATTTTAATGCTGTAGATCCTACAGACGTTCCTAAGCTTAAGTTAATAATGTCCATGTCGTTTGCTACAGACCAGTCAATTCCAGCGATGATACTAGAAAGGCTTCCAGAACCGCTGCTTTCAAGTACTTTTACACCGTAAATATCTGCGTTATATGCAACACCAATCGTACCTGTACCGTTATTTTCAGCACCGATAATCCCCGCTACGTGCGTACCGTGTCCATTATCATCATTATAAGAAGATGTATATGATACAAATGAAGCTCCTCCAGCTACTTTTAAGTCTGGATGATTTGTTGCAACTCCAGTATCAACTACCGCCACTTTTACACCTTGTCCACTTAAACCAGTTGACCAACTTGTAGGAGCCTTCACTTTAGAGATTCCCCAGTCTTGCGTATCAGCTGCTACTGATATACGAATATCTTCTTCTACATAAGCTACATTTGGATCTTTTTCAAGCTTTTCAACCTCACTTGGAGTCATTTCTGCGACGGCAATCGGTAATTCTTTCATTTTCTTTTTCACTTTACCGTTTGCTTTTGTAATACTTTTTTCATTTACGCTACTTTTAAATCCTACAATCACTTGTTCTTTTTCTTCAGTTGCTGCATAAGCTCCTCCAGTAGATGGTATTAACACCCCTGCCGTAATTGCTAACGATGTTACAACCTTTAACCAACTATACTTTTTCATATCATTGCCCCTTTCGTATTTTCCACTGCTAGTTTTAGTAGTTTAGTAGCAGCAGAGACAATCCATTAACTTTGCCAGTGAAAGTTGGATTTACTACCTTTAATTATCTATTTTTACAACTTTTTGGCTATAGGTTAATAGGCTGTATAGAAAAGCTGACAAGAGCAAATCTAAGGGCATTTAAAAAGTATTTTTTTTACAATTAAAGAGTATATTTTACCAGGAAGTACAAAAAAATATCTTTAAAATATTCATATTATTATATCACTATCACAAAATAATATTATAATAATTTTCTAAACATTCTTTAATTTTAAAAACAATAGTAAAGACCTACCCTTCTTTAGTTCTTTATAATTATTATATATATGACTTTATTTCTTTTAATCTAACATGTAAAAAAAGACCATACAAATAGCATGGTCATATACCGATCGAACCAGACAGTTGGGGGAATTGTCATGCATCGGGTCTTTATTAGAGGGCGTTATGATGTGAAAGGAAATCATAATGACTTCCTATTTTACTATATTCACTACAAGAGTTTTTGCAATGGACAAACGTGGATTCTAATACCTTTTTTATTAAACAGTAACACGCCAATCTGCCTTATGACCGTATCTTTTTTCGATTCTAAAACTCAATATCTGCAAAAGCGTAATAAGTCTGGACAGGCTCTCGGTTTCATTAAAAATTTTTTAAAAAAATGAATCTAAATTGATTACCTATACGTTATATAGGTAGAAGGCACTTTAACATGACTATAATTGAAAAGGAGGGATTGATTGGATGCGCAATCAATCAAAATTACCAGGAATCTTAATGGTTACATTCTTTTTAATGATCGCCACAATTTTAGGCGCTACTATTATGTTTTAATTAAAACGAAGACCGTATCCTTTGTTTATCTGTGAAAACAAAGAATGCGGTCTCTTTATTATCCAATCAATACATCTTCATTTGGATAACGAATTTTTTCACGTTTTGGTTTAGCTAAAGAAAATGCTAAAGTTAACGGACCTATCTTACCTAAAAACATGATAAAAATAATAATAACACGTCCAACGTATGATAGCTCTGGCGTTACTCCCATGGATAAGCCAACTGTTCCAAATGCTGATACAACTTCAAACATCAGCTTTAAAAAAGGCGTGTTCGGTTCCGATATATTTATTGCAAACGTAGCGAAGAACACAAACATAATTGCGATCATAGAAATAGCCAGTGCTTTTACAACATATACAGTACTTAACCTGCGCTTTAATAAGACAATATCTTCACGTCCTCGAATAAATGAAAGGACGGCAAATGTTATCACAATAAACGTTGTTAACTTTATTCCTCCACCAGTAGATGCACTCCCTGCCCCAATAAACATTAAAATGATCATTAAAAAAGCTGTTGAATCCGTCAAGTTAGCTATGTCAATAGAGTTAAATCCAGCGGTCCTCGTACTAACCGCTTGAAAATACGATGTCCACATCTTGTCACCAAGACTTAAGCTTCCCAACGTTTTGGCGTTTCCATACTCTAAGAAAAAAATAAACAGCATCGCCACAGTATTAATGATAAATGTTCCAATAATCATTAATTTTGAATGTAGGCTAAGCTTTTTGTAAGACTTTTTCTCCCATAAATCCGCCAGTACCGTAAATCCGATTCCCCCAATAATAAATAATAATGAAATCGTAATATTAATGAGTGGATCTCCTGCATACTGCACTAAGCTATCAGATAAAAGGCCAAACCCAGCATTATTAAATGCTGATATTGAATGAAACAAGCTAAAAAATAACCCTTTTTCCCAGCCGAACTCTGGTACCCACCGAATGGCTAAAAAAATCAGTGCAATCAACTCAATGACAAAAGAGAAGATAAAAAGGCGCTTTACTAGAAGAATGACGCCACCAATATTAGTTTGGTTTAAAGCGTGCTGGACCATCATTCGTTCTTTAAAACCGATTTTTTTACCGAGCATAATAAAGATCAGCACGGCAAATGACATGATCCCTAATCCACCTACCTGTATCAGAAGCATAATAATCGTCTGACCAAATACCGTAAAGCGCGTTCCTGTATCTACAACGGCTAATCCCGTTACCGTCATAGCTGAAGTAGAGGTAAACAAGGCGTCTATCCAAGAGATTGGTTCCGTTGTAGAAAATGGAAGCATTAAAAGTAATGCGCCAATAATAATTCCCCCTCCAAAGATTGATGTTAATAATTGGGGGGGCGTTAGCTTAATACTTCTGGCTAAACTCATTGATTATACGCCTTCTTCCTCAAAGCGATTAATATCCCGATTATGTCCAATAACAATGAGCATGTCACCTTCATGGATAATTTCATGGGCTGTTGGTGAAATTACCATTTCACCATTTCCACGTTGAAAACCAATAATATTACACCCATACTTGGAACGGATGTTTAAATCAAATAATGTTTTATTATGAATCTTTTTTGAAGCCATTATTTCTACAATGCTATAGTCCTTTGAAAGTTCAATGTAATCAATAATCTTTTCAGAAACTACGTGATGCGCAATTCGTTTCGCCATATCTCGCTCAGGGTGAATGACCTTATCGGCTCCAATTTTTTCAAGTACTTTTTGATGGTATGAATTTACTGCTTTTACCCACACCTGCTTCACACCCATATCTTTCAGTAACATTGTTACCAATACACTCGCTTCAATATCGTCTCCAAATGATACGATTGCATGATCAACATTTCGAATTCCAAGGCTTTTAAGGCTTGCTTCATCCACACCGTTTACTTGCACTGCATAAGTGGCTGTATTTGTGTACTTATTGACAACTTCTTGATTGCGGTCAATCGCTAGAACATCCACATCTAGATTGATGAATTCTTCTACAAGGCTGCCGCCAAAACGCCCTAATCCTAACACCGCAAATTGCTTTTTCATTTCAAACTTTCCTTTCCTATTCCGGTTTCTCTCTTGTTTTATTGTGCTCTTTTTTTATGATCTTACTTATTGTAACGATTAATTTCCACACAAAAAAACACAGGAAGGCTCCTGTGTTTTTTACACATTCCATCTCCCCCTCAAAACGCTTGCGAAGTTAGCTGTCGGATTCGGGTTATGAGAGTAACCCTACCTATAAAGGATTCACCCCGAGCACAAAGTGTGCAAAAGTGGTTCCTCCGCTCCTATTAGGATTCAGCGATTTCATCTATTTGTGACTTACTTTAAATGGAAAAATAAGTTATTACTTAAAGTTTCACCTTATCTTACTCCCACATTTTTGGTATGTCAATACCTTTTTCAAATAATAAAATCCCCCTAAAAATAAGAAGGCAAAACGCAGAAATTTTTATCATTTTTCACTATAATAGAATATAAAAATGAAAGAGCTGATGAGAATAGATGAACATTGATCGTATTGATTTACATATTTTAAAGGAGTTAACTACTAACGCTCGACTTTCCATGAGAGAACTTTCAAAATTAGTCAATCTATCAGCCCCTTCGGTTGCTGAGCGGGTTCGAAATTTGGAACAAGTTGGTATTATTAGCGGATACTCTGTCACTATTAATTGTGAAAAATTAGGGCTTCCTATTTCTTGTTTTGTTGAGGCAACAATTAAAAACGGTGAATATCGTCGCTTTAAACAATTTATCGCTACTTATCCATACGCTTTATTTTGTGAACGAATAGCTGGAAAAGCCTGCTTTATTACAAAGTTACAGCTTCCAAACCTTAAGGAACTTGAAAATTTCATCGATGAAGTTACTCCTTTTGCACATACTGTATCTCATATCGGTATTTCTCAAGTCGAAATGAAACCCGGCTTTATCGATTATCTTTTAAAAGAAAAATAAGTTAGACTATGACTTACTTCAATTCTTTTCATAAGGCAACCTTACATATTAACATTTAATTGCAAAAAGAGTTTGGGACATAACAAAATGATTGCTTCTAAGAGACGAACAATAGCTGTTCCAATCTTTTTGGTTTGTCTGAACACGTTCGTTCCATTGCGCTACGGCCACTCGCTTTCCGCGGGGAGGAACCTGAGCTTCCTCGCTGCGCTGCGGGATCTCCGTTTTCCCTCTCTTTCCCGCAGGAGTCGAGTGACCTACGCTCCATTCCACCCTGTTTCCAACATTGTTTTCACAATCAACAAAAAACCTGAACGATTAAAAGTGAGAAACTCTCAATCGTTCAGGTTTATCATTGGCTGAATTACTTATGTCCCAGCCTCTGAGGAGTATGAATGGAGACTAGTCATTTTATTTTCTTTATCTTTATGTATGCGAATTAAACAAAAAAATGCCTTTCAACCAAAAGGTGAAAGGACAATGAATTTTCCGAATAATGAAAGATTTTACAACCCTATCTTATCACTTGCAAAAACATTTGTCTATTTCTATTTTTATTCATTTCATTTATATTGCTCTATCACGATAAAAGGGGGCTTCATCAATGAAAAGAACAAACAGAATGAGACTGGGACATAACGAAATGATTCTGTCTCAACAAAAGATATCTGAACGATCAAAAGTATTCAACTGTTGATCGTTCGGATAGATCATTAGCTGAAATGCTTATGTCCCAACCTCAGTAATCTATATAAAAGGTGAATCAAGAGACTTGAACGTACTTAACCTGTCTCTTTAATTCATCCTGAACATAGTTATTGATAGCTTTTTGTACAAGCTTTTGAAGGATTGGCTCTTTCGCTTCTTCAACTGTTTTAAATTCAGCGCTATATCCCGCTTTGTCAAAGTAGCCTTTTACATCTTCTTCGGATATTTTGTCTCGAAAGAACTGTTTCGATTGAAAATGAGCTTTAATGTGCTTCTTTACAACTTCTTCTGAAGCATTTACACACCCAGTAATCAACAAGACAGCGATTAAAAATAGAAATAGCTGCCGTGCTGTGTATATCATTCATCGTTGCCTTGCTGTTTCAACGTTAGTGAAAGGTTTATTTTTTTTCCGTTTCTGTAAACGTCAAGCTTTACTTTATCTCCAATTGCACGCTCCGTGTATAAATACTTGCGCAAGTCACTGGATGTTTTTACTTCTTTACCATCTATCCCTACAATGATGTCTTTTGATTGCAAGCCAGCTTCTGAAGCAGCTGAAAAAGGTTCAACTGTCGTAACCACAACACCGTCAGAAGTATCTTCTGTTAGGCCTAGCTCATTTTCTTTAATGGCAGTTGATAAACCTGCTACATCCTGTAGCCCCACTCCCATATATGGTCGATTAATTTTTCCATCTTTCATTAGCTTGTCAATAATAGGTTGAACATCTGCAGTTGGAATAGCAAAACCGATTCCTTCTACACCGTCTTCAGCAATCTTTAAACTATTAATACCAATTACTTGACCAGCAGCATTGATTAATGCTCCACCGCTGTTTCCTGGATTAATAGCTGCGTCTGTTTGAATAACATCCAAGTTCCATTCCCCAGCTGATGTTGTAATGTTTACCGTTCTCTCCGTACCGCTTACAATACCTTGTGTGACTGTTCTTGAGAACTGCTCACCAAGAGGGTTTCCAATTGCAAGTACCGGTTCTCCGGCAACAAGTGAAGTAGAATCACCAAATTCAGCTACTGCCTCTACGTTTTTAGCATCCATCTCTAAAACAGCTAAATCGGTTAGCGGATCCGCACCTACAATTTGGGCATCCTCTTTCTTCCCATTTGATAACGTAACTTCTACCTTACTTGATCCTTCTATTACGTGGTTGTTTGTTACAACATACGCTTTGTTATTATCTTTTTTAAAAATAACGCCTGAACCTGTTCCAGATTCTGCTGTTTGCGTATCTCCTGAAAAGGGATTTGTTCGCTCTTGGATATTGTTTACGCCTACTACGGCTGGTGAAACTTTATCTACAACGGATACCAGGTCTCCTTGACTTACATTGGTGCTAATAGTTTTTGTAGCAGCTGTAGTTGTAGCGCTTGTTGAAGTAGATGCGTTATTCGTTTGGCTTCCATCATTTGTGAACCCTAGGTGAGGTGCACTATATAATACAATTCCTCCACCTAACACAGCACCTGCAATGGACGATGCAAGAAATGGTAAAAACCTTCTTTTAGATTTTTCTTCTCTTACATGCTCAGACCGATAAGTTGGATATTCTTGTTTCATACCTGGTTCTTGTTGATATTCTGCATCGTATTGAGCTTTCATTTGGTCATTATTAGGTTGACTGTTATATTCACCATCATTGTTATTTTGATTAAAGTCTCTTGGTTCCATATAATTGGCTCCTTTACATTCAATTATGTTTTTCGTTATTTACACTATATAACAAAAGTTTGGGATAAGTATCAAAAGAATATGGGAAATTGTGAAAAAATTTTTTCTGCTACCAAACACATAGTATAATAGCTTTGAATAGAAAGAGGAGTGTGTATAAAGTGAGCTTTACAATTTACTTAGTCGAAGATGAACAAAACTTAAATGAAGTTTTAACTCTTTATTTACAAAAAGAAGGCTGGTCTGTTACTTCATTTTCAAATGGAACAGATGCCAAAGCAATGATTCATACCCCTCCTAGTCTTTGGGTTTTAGATATCATGCTTCCTGATATCGATGGTTATCATCTCATTCGTGAAATTAAGTCTGCTACCCCTGATATCCCTGTGATTTTCATTTCTGCTAGAGATGCAGATATTGATCGAGTGTTAGGGCTTGAAATGGGAAGCGATGACTACTTATCCAAGCCATTCTTGCCTCGTGAGCTCGTTATTCGTGTTCAAAAACTTTTAAACCTTGTGTATGGTCAAAAACAAAAACACGAATCAACAATTGCTATCGGTCCCTATAGGTTAGACCTTCTTACACGAACTGTATATGAAAACAATGAGCCTATTGATTTAACGTCAAAAGAATTTGATTTTCTTGTCACATTATCTAAAGACATAGGTCAAGCATTTTCACGCGAGCAGTTATTAAACTCTATTTGGGGTGAGGATTATTTCGGTTCAGACCGAGTTGTGGATGATTTAGTACGCAGAGTTCGGAAAAAGCTCCCACACGCTCGAATTGAAACAATTTATGGATATGGTTATCGGATGATGAGCACATGAAAAATCGATCTCTTGCTTTTCAAATTTGGCTTGTCATCTCAGGCATATTGCTAGTTATCTCACTTTTGTTAGCTACGTTGTTTCCAAGCGCACTTAGACAGTTCTTTACGGATGAAATTTATACAAGTATTGAAAATGAACAGCATATTTTAAAAGAATACGGGTTGCCTAGCCGGTCTGGTGAATATTATTTTAGCAATGACGAAAACGGGCCATCTTTACGAAACCGTACGGTAGACCACATTTTATTACCTGAAAATGTCGATATTTCCTACCTATCATCGCGTGTTCTACCTCAAGATTTTTTAAGACATGCACAGGAGCTAGCTCAAGATCAAGAATCAACTGTCGAAAGGTATGAAAAAGACCTGGGTAACCGAACGTTATTTTATGTAATTAGTAAAGTAATCATTAACGACCAGCCTGCATTTTTATTATCGTTTTCATGGGATACGTATCGAAATGCTTTAGCTTCCGCTTTATTTAAACAGCTATTAGTCGTAATGTCCATCGTTTTCCTTCTAAGCTGGATTCCTTCTATTTGGCTCGCAAAATATTTAAGTCGCCCTCTTGTATCACTTGAGAGACATGTTAAGCGAATTGCAGAGCAAGAATGGCACGAGCCTGTAGCGTTAGATCGTACGGATGAAATTGGAAAATTGGGTTCTTCTATAGAACAAATGCGACAACGACTCATTCGAAAAGAAGAAGCACAACAAACTCTTCTTCAAAATATCTCACATGATTTGAAAACGCCTGTAATGGTCATTAGAAGCTACGCTCAATCCATACAAGATGGTATTTATCCAAAAGGAGATTTATCCAATACCGTTCAAGTCATTGAAGATGAATCACTGAAATTGGAAAAGAAAATCCGTGACTTACTATATTTAACAAAGCTAGATTACTTATCTGCTCATCCTGTCAATCATGAGCCGTTTGCTTTGTCAGAACTTATCGGCGAGGTAGTTGATAGGCTGCGGTGGAGTCGTACTGAAATTCAATGGGATATTAGAGATGATAAAGTGACAATTGATGGTGATAAAGAGCAGTGGACCAAAGTTATTGAGAACATTTTAGAAAACCAGATTAGATACGCTGAATCATCTATTTCTATCTTTGTTCACAGAAAAATTCGTGAAGGGATAGATATTGTAGAGTGTCGAATTGCAAATGACGGACCTCCTATCGAAGAGAACGTACTATCTACAATTTTTGAACCGTTTGAAAAAGGTTCAAAAGGAGAATTTGGCATCGGGCTCAGTATTGTAAAGCGGATTGTTACTATGCATAATGCGACAATCTCAGTACAAAATTTAGATAAAGGTGTTTCTTTCACTATTCGCATTCCAGTTTTACAAGCAAAGCCGTGACGTTTTTGCCACGGCTTTGTTGTTTATTTATTTGCAATTTCTTCTAGCTCATTAACTACAGAATCGTTTACTACGCGAGTAGAACCTAGTACTGTAAAATCCTTATAGCCGCTTAAAATATCAGCTGTGCCCGCTGGCAACTTGTCTGCATCTGTTAGGATAACTGGCACACCACGTTTTCCAGCTAAAATTGAGCCAGCTAGTGCATCTGGAAAATTAGTTCCCGCTGCAACATAAGCTTGTTTTGTATTGCCAAGCAGGTTCGTCACAACTTTTTGATTTGTTGCATAGCGATGTTCTCCTGCATATCTTACTCGGTTAGCTGGAAGAGAATTGTAAACTGTTGCATTTACTACCTGTTCAGAACCAATAACAATAGCTTCTGCTTTTCCTTCAAGCACTTGTGCTGTAGCTGCAGGAATTGAAGTTGGCCTTGTTAGTATAATAGGAATTCCTTCTTTCGCTGCATATGGAGCTACTGATAGAGCATCTGGGAAGTTTTGTCCATTCACTACAATTACTTTCGAAGAATTTATTTGTTTAGCAATTGCCGCTGACGTCTCAAAGCGATCCGCTCCTCCTAAACGCTGGACTTCCTTAGCACCTAACTGCTTAATTTCATCTAATACTGAATCTCGAATAACTCTTGAACTTCCTAATACAATTACTTTTTCAGGCTGTAAACGCTGGAGCTCTGCTTTTACAGTTGGATGCAATTCATGACCTGTTGTTAGTAATAGTGGAGCATTTTCCTGAACTGCAAGAGGGGCTCCTGCTAGCGCATCTGGAAAATTCCCTCCCGCTGCAATGACAACTGTTCGAGCCGTAGTCCACCCTTCTCTTGCAATTTCTGCAGCTGTATCATATCGTTCTGGGCCTGCTAAACGCTTTGCTTCACGGTTGTATTGCTGCGTGCGCTCTGCATTCGGATAATAAAAACGTAAAATTTGATCATAGGTTTGACCAGCTTTGGCACGATAATAAGCTCCGTATTGACTCATTCCTACACCATGACCATATCCTAGACCTTTTAGTACCGTTTCTTTATCAGTAGCATTTTGTTCAGTCACATAGTAACTTTTGATAAGATTTACCCCAATAATTGGACGAATATCAGAAGACTTTACATTATTTAAGCTCAATGTTTTCACATTAAGTTTCCCCTCTGAATCAACATCGTCTTTTACAATAAACTTGACTTCTAAGCTTCCTTTATTATAACGATTACTAGTATTCTTTTCAGTGAATTCTAGCTTTGGAATTGAGACAACCTTAATTTCTTTCCCTTTATAATCTTTTTTCTGTAAATAGGCTTTAATGTTATCAGTAATTTCCTTATCATTTTCTTTAATGGCACTCCACCATTCTTTATAGCGAACTAAGTCTAAGTTTTCTATGTTTATTTGCTGCTTGTTCACCGTTAAATTCCAAGGGTGCTTTGGATCATATGAATCGGTTTGAATTGGTAAATAAGGAAGCGATGTTCCTGACCACGCATTAGCATTTGACTCCGTAACTCCACCATTACTAGATGAATACAGTGCGCTAATTAATTTACCATTATATGTAAGTGTCTGACCATATGATTTCTCAACAGCTGCATTCGTATTAGCATAGACTGTTTTCCCACCGTATACTTGATATTGAATGGTATCATTAATTGTTTTGTTCAAATGCCCCATTGCATATGTACGTGCTGCAATAGCTTGTGCAGTTAATGACTCTACAGGCCAACTTGGAATCATTTCGTTAGGAACGACTCCCTTTAAATACTCTTCCATTGATACATGATTAATTGGTAGTATATATTCGTTACCTTCAATCACAAAATCAAAACTCCCACTATACACTCTTCCTTCAATACGCGTTTCTGCTGTTTGATTAGTGTATAGCTTAAAGGTTGTATCTTCCTTTAATTTGGTCGTTCCTTTATATAAAGAAATTTTCCCTTGTTCTACCTTTAAGAGATAGGTCTGATTAGCTTCTAATCGAACTCCTTCATAAGATGTCGCTGCATCTTCTGATGTTTGAATTTGAATTTCCTTTTTGTTTTTCAAATAATTTTTAAGCTGGACGCTTACAGTTGGGTTTGTTTCAGCTTTTGCGTTTACCACGGAATAGCTTGAGCTAAGCATGAACATAACAACTAAAGCAGCAATTACTTTTTTCATACGTTCCTCCTTAAATAAATAAATCTATGAATATTTTAAACTATTTATCGGACAAAAGGAGAAATTTTTTAATTCTTTTTATTTGAATGAATTTCATAATCTGAACCCTATGTCTCGCAAGACTTTATAGACATCAAAAAAGGAGTACCTCC
>NZ_JBXDLD010000031.1:0-24512 GCF_056820425.1 Priestia sp. KCTC 13724
AAATTGAGAAACGATTACGTAGGTTACAGCGAAGCGTTTCTCGAAAATATGAGATGCATAAGGAGGGAAGCCGATTTGTCAAAACGTGTAACATTATAAAAATCGAAAAGCAAATACGAAACCTACACAGACGATTATCAAATATTAGAAATAACCACATTCATCAAGCAACAAATACAATCGTGAAAACCAAACCTTGTAAAGTTGTGATGGAAGATTTGAATGTAGCTGGAATGATGAAAAATCGTCATTTAGCCAAAGCAGTAGCCAAACAAAAGATGTATGAATTTCTCCGTCAAATGAAATATAAATGTGAAAAATATGGAATTGAATTTATACAAGTTGGACGTTTCTTCCCATCTTCTAAAACATGTTCGTGCTGTGGACAAATTAAATCAGATTTAAAATTATCTGATAGAGTTTACAAGTGTGACTGCGGATTAGAGATAGATAGAGATATGAATGCTGCGTTAAATTTAGCTAAATATGGAGAATTAGTAGCTTAGTCACTTACAAGACACTACTAATGTGTAGGGTTCGTTGTACCCGAATTAACGCCTGTGGAGTATCATATCAAATGTGAGTAGCTTCGGCAAAAGCAGATACAAAGAAGCAGGAAATAAACATTGCTTATAGATTTTTATAGGTTTTTGGCAACGGGGTATTATGAATTGGTATGAAAAGTTAAGTCAATACTTTCCTATAGAAGAAATGAAATCGAAGAAGCATTTAGAGCTACTATTAAGTGAACAAAGTGAAATTTACAACAAAGATGAAGGTCCTCACCACGTCTTGATGTATGTCGAAACGGATGAGTTTATCTTTGTTGATTACTTATTTGTATCAAAGGATGCGCGAGGACAAGGGTTAGGTGGAAAATTAATCAACAAGCTTAAAGATCATCAAAAGCCAATTATTTTAGAAGTTGAACCCGTTGACTATGCTGATTCCGACAGTGAAAAACGTCTTCACTTCTACAAAAGAGAAGGTTTTAAGCACGCGACTTCTATTGGTTACAAACGTCGATCTCTAGCGACAAACGAAGTCAATCAAATGGAAATCCTCTACTGGTCTCCTACTGAAGAAAGCGAAGAGAGTATTTTAAACAGCATGAAAAAAACGTATGAATTAATTCATACTTACAAAGATAAAGAAATTTATGGTGAAAAATACCAACCTGTTGACGAAGTGTTAGTACTAGATAAAAATCGTGAAGATATAGACATTCTATCTGATCTATAATCTTTCTAAAAAGGAACTATCCAACAATTGTTCACTTTTTATATTTATACAAGATACAGAATAAAAAATGGAAAAATATTGATTTTAAGAAGTTTTATATGCATAAAGAAAGCGATGTTATAAATTTCTGAAAATTTTTAATAGTATTTAATCCTACTTTCATGTATAATATTTTTAAAGTAAGATGTCAGAGTAAATGACATGATTTTCTAGTCCTATATAATCAGAAAAAACGACCTCTTGTGAGATCGTTTTTGTCAACTCGTGTATTTAGCAAACTCGGTTTGTGAGCAAGATACGTAGTGTCCTGATGATACTTCACGAAGTTCAGGCTCTTCACCATCGTAATTATGAATACTTGGATCATATACTTGACGCAGACGCGTACGCTCACTATCCGGATCTGGCAACGGGATTGCTGACAGCAATGCTTTTGTATAAGGATGAATGGGGTTACGGTATAGCTCTTCGCTTGTCGCAAGCTCTACAATTTTACCTTGATACATTACGCCGATACGATCGCTAATGTATTTTACCATTGAAAGGTCATGGGCGATAAATAAGTATGTTAATCCACGTTCACGCTGTAGCTTCTTCATTAAGTTAACAACCTGAGCTTGAATTGATACATCAAGTGCTGAGATTGGCTCATCAGCAATAATGAAGTCTGGCTCAACAGCTAGTGCGCGAGCAATTCCAATCCTTTGGCGTTGGCCACCACTGAATTCATGTGGGTAGCGGTTTGCGTGCTCTCGGTTTAATCCTACTGTTTCAAGAAGGGCTTGAACCTTTTTCATACGCTCTTCTTTGCTTTTTGCTAAACCGTGAATATCAATTCCTTCTGCAATAATATCAGCTACCGTCATACGTGGATTTAGTGATGCATATGGATCTTGGAAAATCATTTGCATTTTACGGTTGAATTTCTTCAGTTCAGACTTTGACTTACGACCGTGAACATTTTCACCGTTAAATAACACTTCACCATCCGTTGCGTTATAAAGGCGAATAATAGTACGACCCGTTGTTGATTTACCACAACCAGACTCTCCTACAAGACCTAATGTTTCCCCCTTGTAGATGTCGAATGTCAGACCATCAACAGCCTTAATCGTTCCTTTTGATGTTGGAAAGTGCTGCTTTAAATTTTTAATTTCTAGTAACTTTTCAGCCATCTTATTCACCGTCCTTTCGAGATAAAACTGGTTTTGTATAAGCTCCTTTTACTGGACGCATACGGCTTGTCACAGATGCTGGCGGTTCTACTTTTGGTGCATCTGGATGTAATAACCATGTTTTCGCATAATGCGTATCCGATACTTGAAACATTGGTGGTTCTTGCTCAAAATCAATTTTCATCGCATATGGATTACGCGGAGCAAACGCATCGCCTTTTGGTGGATTCGTTAAATCTGGCGGTGTTCCCGGAATTGCAGCCAGCTCTTCTTTTGTATCGCTGTCAAGGCTAGGCATTGAAGCAAGTAGTCCCCATGTATAAGGATGCTGTGGATTATAGAATACTTCATCCACTGTACCGGTCTCGACGATTTGACCGGCATACATAACGGCAACGCGATCCGCAACGTTAGCTACTACTCCTAAGTCATGCGTGATGAAAATAATAGATGTATTTGTTTTCTTTTGAATATCTTTCATCAATTCTAAAATTTGAGCTTGAATTGTTACGTCAAGAGCTGTTGTTGGCTCATCGGCAATTAATAGCTTTGGATCCGATGCCAATGCCATTGCAATTACAACACGCTGTCTCATACCACCACTGAATTCGTGAGGATATTGGTTAACACGCTGATTTGGAAATGGAATACCAACAAGCTTTAATAGCTCAATCGCACGCTCTTTTGCTTGTGTTTTTGACATTTTAGAATGCTTAACAAGTACTTCAGCAATTTGACTACCAACTTTCATCGTTGGATTTAAAGATGTCATTGGATCTTGGAAAATCATCCCGATATCTTTTCCACGGATTGCCTCCATCTGCTTATCTGTTTTCTTTACAAGATCAATACCGTCAAATAAAATTTGACCTTTATTAATTCGACCTGGTGGCATTGGAATAAGGCGCATAATTGTTTGTGATGTTACACTTTTCCCTGAGCCCGATTCACCTACAATTGCGAGCGTTTCACCCTTATCTAAGTGGAAGTTAACACCTCGCACAGCTTTAACTTCTCCACCGTATGTTTGGAATGAAACTTCCAAATCTTTTACATCTAATAAACGTGACATAGGTTTCACTTCCTTACTTACGTAGTTTTGGATCTAATGCATCGCGCAGTCCGTCACCAATTACGTTAAATGCTAAGATTGTTAAGCAAATGAACGTTGCTGGGAAGAATAAACGCCATGGATAGTATTCTAATGCTGGTAATCCATCCGAAGCCATTGTTCCCCAACTTGCAAGTGGTGCGGGAACACCTAGTCCTAAATAACTTAAGAAAGCTTCTGTAAAAATTGCTGATGGAATTGTTAACGTCATTGTTACTAAAATTGGTCCCATCGAGTTTGGAATTAAGTGCTTAAATAGGATTCGTTTTGTATCGGCTCCAAGCGTTTGAGCTGCCATCACGTACTCTTGGTTTTTCAACTGTAGTACTTGTCCGCGAACGATACGCGCCATGTTAATCCATCCAGTGATGGTCATCGCAAGAATCATTGTACCTAAGCCTTGCTCTAACACAACCATTAAAAGAATAACAAGAAGTAAATATGGAACACCGTATAAGATATCTGCAAAACGCATCATTGCTTCATCTGTACGTCCACCGCGGTATCCAGAAATGCTTCCCCAAATAACACCGATGAACAAATCGATTAAAGCAGCAGATAAACCGATAAATAACGAGATACGTGCACCTTCCCATGTTCTTGTAAACACGTCACGACCAAGGTCATCTGTTCCAAACCAATGTTCCGATGAAGGTGGTTGGTTCGTATTCATTAAGTCATTTGTTTTGTAGTCATAAGGCGTCATCATTGGCCCGAAAATTGCCATGAAAACTAATAGAGCTAGTAATACAACACCAAACATCGCTAATTTATTTTCTCGAAAGCGTAAGCCTACATCTTTCCAAAACGATAAACTAGGCTTTGAAATCTTCTCTGCTTCGTTTGCATCAACTGATGCTGGTTCAAACATATTTTTTGGAATTTGTTGCATCGCTCGTTACGCTCCTTTCTTTCCGCCGCTTAGCTTAATACGTGGATCAATTAATCCGTATAGAATATCAACGATTAAAACAGACGCTAGTAATAAGATACTATAGAAGACTGTTACGCCCATGATAACCGTGTAGTCACGGTTTGTAATGCTTGTTACGAAGTGAAGACCTAAGCCTGGAATACCAAAGATTTTTTCAATAACGAAACTTCCTGTTAAAATATCCACTGTCAGTGGTCCAATGTAAGAAACAACTGGTAACATTGCATTTCGCATCGCGTGCTTCACCGTAATAACTGGTTTACTTAAACCTTTTGCTTTTGCTGTTCGAATATAATCATTATTTAGAACTTCAAGCATACTGGAACGCGTTAACCTTGCGATAAACGCCATTGGAGTAGATGCTAAAGCGAGGGCTGGTAAAAACGTATGTGCCCATGATTCCCAACGTGCAACCGGAAATAATTCTAGTTTCATAGCAAAGATATATTGTAATGCCGTTGCCATGATAAAGCTTGGTACCGATATTCCAAGTACTGCAATAATCATCGCCGTGTAGTCCTGCCATTTATTATGTTTTAAAGCGGAAATGACTCCTAACAACACTCCAAATGCAAGCGCTAATAAAATAGCTTCCATTCCTAGCATAAATGAAACTGGAAAGCCGTTGCTAATTAAATCATTGACCGTTTGGCCCTTGTATTTAAACGATGGTCCGAAATCAAGGGTTGCAACAGATTTTAGATAGTCGAAGTATTGAACATATAGTGGTTGGTCAAACCCGTAAAATTCATTTAGGTTTGCTTCAATTTCTGGCGGAAGCTTTTTCTCTGCTGAGAATGGTCCCCCAGGTGCTGCTCTCATTAAGAAGAACGTTGCTGAAACAATAAGGAAAAGCGATAAGAACATGTACAACAAACGTTTACTAATATATTTAAGCACCGACAAACACCTCCATAATTTAACATTTTTCGCTCTTTAAACAGAAAAGTATATGGGGGTAAGAGATCACCCCCATATACTTGTTAATGCTAGTTATTACTCAAAGTGAGCCCATTTGAACTGTACATCACCTGTAGATAATACAGTAACATCTTTTAAGCTATCGCTTTGAATCCAAGCATCAGTGTAGTAATAGATTGGTGCCGCCGGCATTTCATCCATTAAGATTTGTTCTGCTTGTTTTAAGATATCTAAGCGTTTCTCAACGTCCGTTTCACCGCGAGAAGCATCGATTAGTTTTTTGTACTCAGCATTTTCCCAGAACGTATCGTTGTTTCCGCCGTCTTTATCTTTGAACATTTCTAAGAACGTAATTGGATCGTTGAAGTCAGCAATCCAACCCATACGTCCAACTTCGTAGTTACCTTTTTGTAACTCATCAATGTAAACGTTCCACTCTTGGTTGTTTAATTCAGCTTTAATACCTAAGTTTTTAGTCCACATATCTTGAATTGCTTGTGCAATCTTTTGGTGGCCTTCATCTGTGTTATAAGAAATCTTAATTGCAGGTAATTCAGACATACCTAGTTCTTTTAAACCTTCGTCAAGAAGTTTCTTCGCTTCTTTAACATCAGCATCTTTGAATAGTTCGTTCTTTTCGTCACCATATGCTTGTGGCGGAACCATTGCTAATGCTGGAACTTGCTCAGCTTTTGTAACGTTTTCTACAATCGCTTTACGGTCGATTGCATAAGTTAATGCTTTACGAATTTTTGCATTGCTTAAAGCTTTTTCTTGAGTGTTAAACTTGTACATGTAAGTACCAGTTTTCACTTCAATGTTTAAGTTACCTTTATCTTTTAACTGAGGAATTGCGTCAGTTGGAAGTTGCCCAATTGGGTTACCTGCCCAATCTAACTCATCTTTTTCAAACATTGAAAGTTCAGTGCTTGGCTCGTTAATCATATACATGTTAATTTTATCAAGTTTTACTGCATCTTTATCCCAGTAAGTATCGTTTGCTTCTAATACGATTTCATCGCTATGCTTCCACTCAGACATTTTAAAAGGTCCGTTTGATACGTAGTTTTCACCAGCGTCTGTGTACCATTTGTCATTTGCTTCAGCAACTTTTTTGTTAACAGGGAGGTACGTGTAGAATGCTGTTAACTCTAAGAAATATGGAGTTACGTGATCTAACGTTACCTCTAAAGTTTTATCGTCAACGACTTTAATACCCACATCATCAATGTTTCCTTGACCTTTGTGTGCTGCTTCTCCACCTTTTACATAGTAAAGCATTTCAGCATACTGTGATTCATTTTTAGCATCTAAAACCCATTTCCAAGCATATTCGAAATCTTGTGCTGTTACAGGGTCACCGTTTGTCCATTTTGCATCTTCACGAATTTTGAACGTGTAAGTTAATTTGTCTTCACTTACGTTAATTTTTTCTGCCATTGCTTCTGTTGGTTTACCGTCTTTGTCTAAACGAGTTAAACCTTCAAATGTTTGACGTAATACGTTACCAGATACGTTATCATTTGCTAAACCTGGATTTAAAGAGAATGGTTCTGTTTTAATATTTACGCGAAGCGCTTGTTCTTTTGAACCGTCGCCGCTACCGCCTTCTTTGCCGCTCCCAGAATCGCTATCGCCGAATCCACACGCAGCCAAGAAAAGACTCATTACCAGCAGCATGCTGAAAAGAATGGATAATCTTTTCTTCATTGAATCTTACCCCCCATTGGAATTGTATGACTGACAAACATAATTTTTAATCATTTTTCAATACAAAATAGTCAGAAAGTTTTTCACCTGGTAGAGCATTAAAGCCCCTGTAGCAAAAAGAATGCCTTAATTCTTAAAACGGTGGTACATGCATGTATATGTATGCCATTCATTAAGAAAAGACGTGCTACCTAGTTGTAATAAAACATTTTCTATTTTATATTTTCCGAAAAATTAAGATATTGTAATATCTTTGTAAAAAATATGTTTGTTACGCCTATTATAAATATTTTAAAAATTTATTGCAATACTATTATTTACTGGTATTTTTTTGCTACCCCCTACAAAAGCCGGTTTTATAAGGATTATGACTTCTTGTCAGACATCTAAAATCTTTTTTGTAGAATAGGTATTGCAATAATGTTACAAAAAATATAGCATAAAATGATTTACTTGCAAATGTTTTTTTTCAAGATTTCGGTTTAATTTTTTTAAAAATCGCGTTATAATGGACTACAAACTGAAAAATTTCATACTGTAAAGCGATGAAAAAGAATAGTACATAGTTCCTTCATTTTTAGAGAGTTTGTGGTCGGTGTAAACAAACAATGAAGCCTATGGAATGGACTTTGGAGCTTTCAAGTGCAAAGCTTGAACGCTAATTGGCGTTATGTAAATGAAGATGATTACTTTGTAATCTAATTAGGGTGGTACCACGGTTTATGCGTCCCTAGCTCCGGCTAGGCTTGCATAAACCTTTTTTATTTTCAAAAAAGAAAGGAAGTACGTTATGCAAACTATATTTTCAGGCATACAGCCAAGCGGTACAATTACACTAGGAAACTATATCGGAGCAATGAAACAATTCGTCGAGCTGCAAGATGATTATAACTGTCATTTTTGTATTGTTGACCAGCATGCTATTACAGTACCGCAAGATCGACTAGCTTTACGAAAAAACATTCGTAGCCTGGCTGCGCTTTACATTGCAGTCGGCATCGACCCAACAAAATCAACGCTCTTTATTCAATCAGAAGTTCCAGCTCACACTGAAGCTGGATGGATGCTTCAATGCGTTGCTTATATCGGTGAGCTTGAGCGCATGACGCAGTTTAAAGATAAATCTGCTGGAAAAGAAGCTGTTTCAGCAGGATTATTAACATATCCACCTTTAATGGCAGCCGATATCTTACTATACAAAACAGATCTAGTACCTGTTGGTGAGGACCAAAAGCAGCACTTAGAATTAACGCGTGACTTAGCTGAACGTTTCAACAAAAAATACAATGATATCTTTACTATTCCTGAAGTGCGTATTCCGAAGGTGGGAGCGCGTGTGATGTCTCTTCAAGAACCAACGAAGAAAATGAGTAAATCAGATCCAAACCAAAAAGCGTTCATTACCATTTTGGATGAGCCAAAAGTTATTGAAAAGAAAATTAAGAGCGCTGTTACGGATTCAGAAGGCATCGTACGTTTTGACAAAGAAAACAAGCCTGGAATTTCAAACTTGATGAGCATTTATTCAATCCTTGGAAATGTATCACTTGAGGAAATCGAAAGAATGTATGACGGAAAAGGATACGGTGACTTTAAAGCCGACACAGCAAAAGTTGTTGTCGAAGCACTTGCACCAATTCAGCAGCGTTACTATGAGCTAATTGATTCAGAAGAGTTAGACCAGATACTAGATGCTGGTGCTGAAAAGGCAAATTTCGTCGCTAATAAAATGCTGCGTAAAATGCGCAATGCTATGGGATTGGGACGCAAACGATAAAACAAACCATAAAAAAGCTGTGCAGGAAAATCTGCACAGCTTTTTTAGTTTACTTTTGGCTCTTGCTCAATCTCCCAAAGCTTTTCAAAGAAAGGTTGTCCTTTAATAAGATGCTCACATAATTGACGATGCTTCGATGACCACCCTCGCTTTGTTTCTTCATAGAGCTTGGACCAAACGTCTTCAAATGACATGATTTGAATATCTTCGTATTCCGTTGGATTCCACTCTGTATACCAATAGCGAATTTGAGCTGTGTTTTTCGTTGTATGTAGTTGATCTAATGCCATGAACAACAGCTGCTTTAACTGGCGCTCTTTTCGAGTTAGCCCGCTCATTGTTACAGGTGATGGCGATAAAATATGATATTCTTTGCTAACTAATTCAGATTCTGTAAATTTATAATCGATTACTTCTTGATCAGCAATCATTTCATACACAAGCTGTTCCTGTCTTGGAATAAGCCTGCTTTTACGAATTGGAATTTGATATCCCATTGTATCCACTGCTAGGATATTCGTTCCATCTGTTACAATAAAGCAATACTCTACTTGCGTACGCTCATGATTTTTCCGAATATAAGCTTTTTGATAAACATCTTGTAGTAACTGTTGAGGTAATTCGGAAAGATCATTTTCAATATAACTGAATAATAAAGGACTTACTTTTAACAACGGCGCTTGATCTAGCAACTCCACACAATCATCTTTTCGCCATTCATGAAAATGACAAACATTGTAACCATTTTCTTCGCCTTCAAACCAATTAACCCATACATCATGAAGATATAGCATTTTTTACCCCTCACTTACTAACTGTTTGTTACCCCTCAGTATAGGCAAACAAAGGAAGTTTTATTCCAAAACATACTATTTTCTTTCTAATTTTTTCAAAGCTTTTTGTATCTCTAATTATTTTACTTTTTTCGAGTTTCTACTATTATATATGTGTTTGTCAGACCTTCTGACAAACACATATATTGATTTCATGTTAAAAGGTTGATTTTCTTAAAATTTCTTCTGATGTAAACTGAAAAAATTTTTGTGTGTCATACCCAAACTGCTGAGACACTTTACTAATCATTTGATACCCAATATTGTATCCTAACATTGTTGGGTACCACTTATGGCCATATAATAAATCATCGTATTTTTTATCACGAGGTGTTAATTCTATATATCCCTCTACATACTTGTTCCAAAACCTTTTTACTTCTTCATACGTATAATAAGATGTCCAAGGTGCTAAATACGCCTTTCCACAATGCTCTTTTACGGCTAATTCAGCTAAGCCTTCCATCAGCATGGCATCTAATAAAGTAATGGTTCGATCACTTTTTTTCATCTGCATTAACCGACAAGCATGATGATATTCGTGTGTTAAAACAGAGAGAACTTCTTCATCAGTCGTTTGATTAGTTAACAGTACGAAAATTTTATCTGTAAACGCCACTCCTGCTCTGCCATGAAATTCTCTTTGCATTTTATGATTATGAGGATTGCTTGGCAGTAGAAATACCGGCACATCTGGTCCTCCCCACTCATGCTTCAACAGCTCAAATTTCCTCTTTACCTTTTTCCAAAGAGTATGTCTCTTTCCTATCTTTTCTAATTCAAGCATAAAGGTTGATGAAGGTGGACACATTCCATATCCGACTAAAACATCTAAGAATTTGTCTTTTGATAAATCTTTAAAATAACGCTCAAGGCGGGTTACAACTTCTTTTTCTTTTGTCCATTTTAACGTAGCGACAACCGGCATTATATCACCTTCAATTTAAATTACTGTCGCTTTCATCTTATGTAGGAGACGTTTTTTTGGTTTCTGTATTTTCAACATAAAAAAGCTGTTTTACCCATGTAAAACAGCTTTTTTATGTTGACGAGAACCTTACAGGTTTCTCGTCAATCTGAAAAGCGCAGCGGATTAGCCGCTGCGCTTTTTCTATTAAGCTTCATATTTTTTAAAGATAATCGTTGCGTTATGACCACCAAAGCCTAAAGAGTTACTTAATACTGCCTTCACTTCTTGCTTTCTAGCTTTATTTGGAACATAGTCTAAATCGCACTCTTCATCAGGCGTCACATAGTTAATTGTTGGTGGAATAACACCATCAGCAATAGCTTTTACGCTAAAGATTGCTTCGACACTACCAGCTGCTCCTAGTAAATGACCCGTCATTGATTTTGTTGAGCTGATCGCTACTGATTTAGCATAATCTCCAAACACTTCTTTAATCGCCAATGTTTCAAACTTGTCATTATACTCAGTGCTTGTACCATGAGCATTAATGTAACTGATATCTTGTGGCTCAAGACCTGCATCAGCAATAGCTTTGTTCATTGCGCGAACACCACCTTCTCCTCCTGGAGCTGGCGCTGTAATATGATGCGCGTCGCCTGTAGAACCATAGCCAACAATTTCTGCATATATGCGTGCACCGCGTGCTAGCGCATGTTCAAGCTCTTCTAAGACAACGATTCCTGCACCTTCACCCATGATAAAGCCATCACGGTCTTTATCAAAAGGACGACAAGCTTTTTCTGGATCGGGATTCGTTGATAGCGCTTTGTTTGCACAGAATCCAGCGATCGACAGCTTTGTAATTGGTGCTTCTGTTCCGCCCGTAATCATCACATCAGCATCTCCGCGCTGAATAACTTTAAATGCATCTCCGATTGAGTTTGTACCAGTTGCACATGCCGTCACAGTACAAGAGTTTACCCCTTTTGCACCTAGAGCAATTGATACTTGACCAGTAGCCATATCCGGAATCATCATTGGAATAAAGAATGGGCTTACGCGACGCTGACCCTTTGAAAGCAATGTTTCAAACTGGTTTTCGAACGTTTCCATTCCTCCAATTCCAGATCCGATCCACACTCCTACGTTTGGTGCAATTTCGTCTGTAATGGTTAAGTCCGCATCTTTAACAGCCATTTTGGAAGCTGCTAACGCATACTGCGTAAAGCGGTCCATTTTGCGTGCATCTTTTTTGTCGATAAATTCCTCAACATTAAAATCTTTTAATTCCGCAGCTACTTTTGCAGGAAATTCTTCTGGATTTAAGCGAGTTAATGGGCCAATACCTGATACACCCGCAACTGCATTTTCCCAAGTTGTGTCCACGTTATTTCCTAACGGCGTTACCGCTCCAAGACCTGTTACAACAACACGTTTATTACTCATGTTAGCTTCATCTCCTTCAAGAAATTATCTACAATTATCTTCCCCATCTAATTGCGATTGCACCCCATGTAAGGCCGCCGCCAAAACCTACCATTACGAGTAGATCATCATCTTTAATTTTACCTTGCTCCAATTCATGCACAATTGAAATCGGAATTGACGCAGCAGATGTATTCCCATAGTATTGAATCGTTTTTGACATCTTTTCTTCTGGTAAATCTAATCGCTGTCTTGACGCTTCCATAATGCGAATATTCGCTTGGTGTGGGATTAAGAAATCCACGTCTTCTTTTGATAACCCAGCTTTATCAAGAACATTAATAGCTGACTCACCCATTTGGCGCACCGCAAATTTAAATACTTCTCGGCCGTTCATGATGATATGATCATGTTCATCTTGATACAGATGCTTTCCACCCGTACCATCTGAACCTAGTTCAAATGATAAAATGCCTCGACCTTCTGATACAGGTCCAACAACAACCGCACCAGCACCGTCACCAAATAACACGGCCGTATTACGATCGTTCCAATCTGTAATTTTTGAAAGCTTTTCAACACCGACCACTAAGACATTCTTATAAGCATTCGTTTCAATGAACTGCTTTGCGGTAATAACACCATACATAAAGCCTGCACAAGCTGCGCTCACGTCATAAGCTGCTGCTTTTTTCGCCCCTAGCTTTTCTTGTAGCATACAAGAAACCGTTGGAAACGGCTGGTCGGGCGTCACGGTTGCGACGATGATCATATCAAGGTCTTCAGCTGATATATTTGCATTTTCTAGTGCATTTACTGCCGCTTTATACGCTAAATCAGATGTATCTTCATTATCTGCAGCGATTCGTCTTTCTTGGATACCCGTTCTTGTACGAATCCACTCATCTGAAGTATCAACCATTTTTTCAAGGTCAAAGTTTGTTAAAATTTTCTCTGGTACATAACGTCCAATTCCAATTACACCAGCGTTCATATTCTTCACTCCTTTTATAGAAGATGTGGGAACTACACACCTTAACGCGACTTCCTTTATGGAACAAAGCAGCCTTTTTTGATCAATCCTCGCTACTAAGATGATCGTTTCTATATCTTTTACAGTTTATATAATCAAATATTATGAGTTGGTACTAATTTTACTTCATTTTTTATTTTTTGTCTATATAGGTGTTTGTCCTAGTCGAATTTAATGGCTTCTACATATAGTGTTTATACGCAATGTTTTTACTCTTACCAAGAAAGGATGAGACAACATGGCGCGCAGACGCTCACCTGACTTTTTCTCACAAGTGATGTTTGGTCGTTCTCCTAAGCAAGAGGAAGAAAAAGTAGACTGGGAATCCTTGCTTACTCAAATTGATGAGATTATCGTTTCAATCGATGAATTGGCTCCCCTACTGCTTGAGCTTTCTCCACTCCTTGATCGCTTCCTCGACAAAAAATAACAGTCCAGAGTGGACTGTTATTTTTCATTCTGCTCTTTTAACGCATCTTCTTTACCAAGTTCATAAGCATCATTCATTACTTTTGTTAAAAGCCCTAAAACTGGCTGAACGTGCTCCATAGAAAGCTCTACGCCTGTTTGATCTAAAATCTCTTTTGCTTCTGGTAAATACTTCATTGCGATTTGCATAAACTGCATTTGTTGTTCCATCATTCTTTCTCCTTCATATAAAGAATCTGTTCTTTCGTTTCACATTTTATATTAGCGATTATTATGCAAAAGTACAACCAGTATAGCTTCTGTTTTTAATAAGTCATCACTATGACTAGAAGAATGTTCTCATATGCCTTCTTTGAGCGCGAATCCCCTCTTTTAAGGTTGTTTTTGTTTCATAGTTTAAAAGTGTTTTTGCTTTTTTACTATACTCATACGCTTCATGTCGACTATTTTCCTCTACGTAATCTTTGTTCAGTAACTGTGCACCATCTTCCCACTTTTCTATTTTTTGATCAAGTAAGTGAATCACTTCGTTTCCATTTGCTCTTTCTTCTTTACATTTTAAAAAAGCAGGTACAACATCTTCAATATACGCAATATAATCGGTACCTTCTCTTATATCCGCTGGCTTTTGATTGCTTAATAGCTGCGAATAGTACATAGAAAGCGGCTGCCATGGGCCATACAAGTTTGGTATTCGGACAATAATGCACATTAATCCTTTTTCGCAATACTTATCAATAAGCTGCTCAAACTGTAGAAAAAGGCGCCCTTCACTATTGTCAGGTTCAGGCTTCGTTTCTTCTCTTACTTTTAGCTGTTTTTTTCCAAATACGCGTAAAGATGACGTAAAGATTAGCTTGGTATGAGTCTGAATGCATTTTTTTACTACATCACGCAGCGTTTGATATGCATTATTCATCTCTTCTCGTAAAAAATCATCATGATAAAAGTCGCCACCGTCAAAGTATGCAAAGTATACAGCATCTGTTTCAGATGTAATCATCTCTAGAACATCACGATCCGTTCGCTTTTCAAAATTAGCATTTCGTCCTAGCAGCAACCCCATTTCATTTTGCAAACTCGTTTCTGAAGTATGAGCTTTATGAACAGATCCGCTCACTTCTTCTCCATTTTCTAATAGCGCCGTACAAAGGTGGAACCCCAAAAAGCGGTTCGCTCCTATCACTACAAAATTCCCCATTTCTTCTCCCCCAATCTTATTCAGAAAAAAAGCTCCTATGATATGTATAATCATAGGAGCTCTCCTTATAACACTTTTTCATTTAGTTTATAAAATTGTAAAAGCGAACGTTCAAACAAATATTTTTTTCCCACTAGATAAAGCGACAATGAAATCGGTGATTGTAAGCTTAAGCGATGCTGCTCATACTGCTTACTGTGAATAAGCGGATAGTGGGTGACTTCATTAGCAGTCGTCCAAATTTTCACAGGCAGTGTAGACGTTAATTGTTCACATGTAGGATACTGAGCAATCATTTTCGCAACTTGTTTACGCTCTACATCATAGGCTAGCGTCATATCTCTTGTAAATTGCTTGTAAAAAAATTTATTCTGTTTCTCATGACTAGCATGCGTATGCAAATCAATACACGGGTTCAAAAGAGCTACCGATCGAATAAACGTTTCTCCGCCTTCCATTAATTGCATGGCAAGCAATGCTCCCATACCTTCGGCTAAAATATGAATGCGTTTATTTAAGATTTCTTGTTTCATAACCAAGTGATATAACTGTTTGGCTAAGCGGTTGGCTTTCGGGCTGCCCCAATGGCGTCCGTATAAGTTTGAATAAAAAACAGTATAGCCTTCATCTTGTAAATATTGCAGCAGTTGAGATCTGCCACCATGCTGAATCCAAAGACTTGTAGAGCTTTCAACAAAGTGGTCTTTATCACCAAGTACTAACACACCGAAACCATTCGGCTTTTCTGGTACATGTACGACATTCCATTGAGTATCTAGACTAAAAAAACATCGATGCATCATGACTGATCCTCCGTATAAAAAGCTACTTTCCTTTCATACAGCTTATGACAAAGCGTCACAATGTGACCGATTCGAATGCCTATTTATTCATGAGTTTATCAATACGCTATACATTTTTTTAACAAAAAAGGACTCTGTGTATAAACGCACTGAATAGAAAATACTATTCATAAAAAATTCAATTTCTTCTTTGTAAACGCTATGATAAAATAAAATCAAACTGTACTGTGAATGGGGTGAAAGTTGTGCGCATTATTGCTGCTTTATTTTGGGGATTTTTATTAATTAACATGTCGGTTTATGTTATTTCTTCTATGTCTGGTCAAGCGTTTGATTTTGCAACCGCTTCGATTATCAGCGTGGTATTTACGCTGTTAGTTGTTGTACTTGGTGAAGCCGGTGTTCCAAACGAACCTATTGACACTCATCATTAAAAGAGACTGAGACATAAGTAGTTCAGCCTCTACCATACCTGAACGATTGAGAGTTTCTCACTTTTAATCGTTCAGGTTTTTTGGTTGATTGTGAAAACAATGTTGGAAACAGGGTGGAATGGAGCGTAGGACACTCGACTCCTGCGGGAAAGAGAGGGAAAACGGAGATCCCGCAGCGCAGCGAGGAAGCTCAGGTTCCTCCCCGCGGAAAGCGAGTGACCGTAGCGCAATGGAACGAACGTGTTGAGACAAACCAAGGAGATGGGAACAGCTAGTGTTCGTCTTTTAGAAGCCATCATTTTGTTATGTCCCAAACTCTTTTTATTCGTTAATTAACACCACTGCTTGAAGCGGCTTCAGCATTAATTCACCTTTTACAAGCTCATTTGTTGCGGCAGTCTTCCATGTTCCATCTGGAAGTTCAACTGGTGTTGTCTCTGTTGTTGAATGATTTAAAAAGCTATAGAATTGACCTCTTTTTACAACTTCAACTTCACCATTTGTTTTAAATGTGTCTACTTGCGCTTCAGCTAAGATATCATCATATAATCCATCTAACATAGCATCTTCAAGCGCTGTACCGATATAATAAACAGTGCCTTTCCCAAAACTATTCTTAGTTATAGCAGCAGTGCCTTCACAGAAACAACCTTTGTACTCTGCCAGCACTTCAGCTGTTGTTGGCTCAATTAAGTCACACCAAATCGTTGCTGTTGACTCTTGCTCTTTTATCGTACCTTTTGTGCCTACAACCATATTTTGTTGTGATGTTTGTAGGGATTCATATTCATGAATTTGAATACCCGTAAACTCTGATAATACACCTGGAAGCGTTTGTCCCGTGACAAAATTGTTTTCTTCTTTTACACCTGCACGGTAAGATAAAATAGCTGTTCCACCATTTGAAACAAACTGCTTTAACTTCTCCGTAAACTCACTATTTGTTAGGAAGTAAATTGGCACGATAACCGCTTTGTAGCGCGCTAAGTCATCTGCAGCCGTAACCAAGTCTGTTAATACGTTTGCACTATGCACAGGGCGATAGAAGCGAAGAAATTCTTGCTTGTAAGCAAATGCATCACTTTGAGGTTGAATTCCCCACGCCCATGCATTCTCAATATCATAGTAAGCTGCTACTTCCGCTTCATATGACGCATTAATCCACTCATCACCAAACGTTTTTAGTTCTTGAATAACTTCTTTTACTTCCTCATACTTGCGCTTTGGTAACCCATCATGATCTAAAATCCCATGACAAAATTCTTCTGTCCCGAACTGAGCTGCACGCCAGCGGAAGTAAACGATTGCTTCTGCTCCTCGAGAAATCGCTTGATACGTCCACAGCTTAATATGACCTGGACGCGGTAAGTAGCCAATACGACTCCACCCTTGCGCTCCCGATAATTCTTCCATTACCCAAAAGTTTTTTCCGCCTTTTGCAGAGCGACATAAGTCGTGCTGCTGAGCGATTGCTGCTGGCTTAATTGGTTCAGCTAAACCGCCCCAGACAGGGTAATTATCAAACGAAACAAAATCTAAATCCTTTGACATATCCCATTGATTGATGGCTTGATCTGTAAATACAAAATTATGCGTAATGAATTGATCTTTACGAACAATGGAGCGTAAGATATCAACTTGAAGCTTATTATAAGCCGTATAAGCATCTGCACAGAAGCGGTCAAAGTCTAAAAGAAGGCTCGGGTTATGCTCTTGATAAACTTTACGCGGCGTTGGAATTTGTGACCAGTCCGTATACGTTTGACTCCAAAATACCGTTCCCCACTGCTGATTCAACTCATCAAGCGTCTGGTATTTTTCTTTTAACCAGCATTGAAAAGCAGCGCGATCAAGGGCTCCATAGCTACGATCTGACTTTTCATGGCCATATTCATTGTCTACCTGCCAACCGATGATGTCAGGGTGTTGACCATACTTTTCTGCCATTTTTGTTACGATTTTTTTCGTAAACTGATGGTATTTTCCACTATTAACCGTGTAATGTCTACGCGCTCCAAAGGAAATAGTTACTCCGTTTTCATCAACCGGTAAAATTTCTGGATAGCTATGAATCATCCAAGCTGGTGGCGTAGCAGTTGGTGTACCAAGCACTACTTTGATTCCGTTACTTGTTAATAGTTCGATAGCTTCATCATATAGTGAAAAGTCATATACTCCTTCTTCGGGCTCCATTAACTGCCAACCAAATTCAGCAATACGCACAACATTAATACCTAGTTCTTTCATTAAGCGTACGTCTTCTGCCCATCTTGTTTTAGGCCATTGTTCTGGATAATAGTCAACACCAATATACATATCTTTCAGTCTCCCTTTAGCTGTTTATTTATCAAATGAATGTAAGAATATTTTCTAGGTTATTCGCTACGTGCCGTTTGTTTTTTTAGCTGCTTTGTAAATTGATGAAAAGCTTCTTTCCCCTGCTCGTCTCGCTTGAATACACCAGCATGCTCTAAAATCGTCATAAATGTGGTACCAAGCTCCTTACGAATAATTTGCTGGACATTTTCTTTAGTAAAGCCTTCATAGCTTTCTCGGAGCCGTTTCATCCATGCTTCATGCTTTTGAATATGTGCATGCTCATCTCGAATTGTACAATCTCCGTTAACCAAGTATTCACTGACTAGACGCATTTCTTCTTGTAAGCGACCCGGTAATACCGCAAGTCCCATCACTTCAATCAACCCAATGTTTTCTTTTTTAATGTGGTGGACTTCTTGATGAGGATGGTAAATACCATCGGGATGCTCGATACTCGTTCGATTATTTCGAAGAACAAGGTCTAACTCAAATAATTCTCCTCTCCTTCTCGCAATTGGGGTTACCGTATTATGCGGCGTTTCCCCCGTGAAAGCATGAACCCCAACGCTTTCATCACTGTACTGCTGCCATGTTTTATATACATGATTAGCGCATTCCACTAGCTCCTTTTTATCAGTGCTCTGCAAGCGGATAACGGACATCGGCCACCTGACAATTCCCGCTTTAACTGTCGGATAGTCTTCCATTGTAAAAGTTGCTTCTACGTGTGCTTTAGCCATTGGAAACTCATGATTTCCACCTTGAAAATGATCGTGAGTTAAAATGGATCCTCCTACGATGGGCAAATCTGCATTTGACCCCAAAAAGTAATGCGGAAATTGGTCCGTAAATGATAGTAGACGTTCAAACGTAGCCGATGAAATTTTCATTGGCGTATGTTCACCGGAAAAGACAATCGCATGCTCTTGATAATAAACGTAAGGTGAAAACTGCAGGTACCACTGCTCTTCTGCAAGTTCAACAGGGATGATGCGATGGTTTTGTCTAGCTGGATGATTAACACGTCCCGCATAGCCCGTATTCTCTTTGCAAAGCAGACAGTTAGGATATGAGCTCTCCTTCAACGTCTTGCTCGCAGCAATTGCTTTCGGGTCTTTTTCTGGCTTTGATAGGTTAATCGTAATCTCTAACTGACCATACGGTGTATCAGTCAGCCACCCCTCATTTTTAGCAATTCGATTTGTTCGAATATAGTGAACATCTTTTGAGTATTGATAAAAACCTTGCGTAGCTTGCTGCGCGCCTTCTTGTTGAAATGTTTGATAAAAACGGCGATTAACCTCAGATGGAAGCGGCACAAAACTACTCATGATTTTTGTATCTAGTAAATCTCGGTACGTAATGGTATCTTCTATTAGATTGTGTTCAGCCGCCCAATCAAGCATTTTCTCTAAAATACCAACTGGATTTTCATAGGTTTCTTGGCTAACAGCCGCTGGGATATATTCATCGAGCTGCAGTATTTCTAACAGCTTATTCCGAACAACATCAACGTCCCATGCTGTTATAAGCTCTTTTTGCAATCCGTATTGAATAAGTCTTTGAATTTGTTCATGAATGTTGACTGACATACAATCTTCCTCTCTTCTCGTTCCGTAATCTATGGCTAAGCTATTTTCTAACAGCTTTTTATCGCTGAGGCTGTTTATACCCTTCCGGATGTGCTTGAAACCATTTCCATGCACTTTCAATCATTTGCTCCATTGACGTATAGCGTGGATTCCAACCCAGTTCATCCATTGCTCTTTGAGAAGATGCTACTAGTTTGGCTGGGTCTCCCGCACGTCTCGGCGCAACGATAGCTGGAATGGAATGATTCGTCACTTTACGCGCAGCATCAATTACTTCTTTAACTGTAAAGCCGTTTCCGTTCCCTAAATTGTAGGTACCGCTTGTATTGTCAAGCGCTAACTTTTCAAGCGCTAATACATGCGCATCAGCTAAATCTGTTACGTGAATATAATCTCGAATGCACGTACCGTCTTTCGTATCGTAATCGGCACCAAAAATTGAGATATGCTCACGTTTTCCAAGAGCTACTTGTAAAATGATTGGTATTAAGTGTGTTTCTGGCGTATGATCTTCCCCTAGCTTCCCATCCATATGAGCACCTGCAACGTTGAAGTAGCGAAGAACAACATAACGAAGTCCATACGCTTTCTCTGACCATTTCAGCATTTTTTCAATTGCTAGCTTCGTTTCACCATAAGGGTTTGTTGGCTCTGTTGGATCATCTTCTAAAATTGGAAAGTTCTTTGCTTCTCCATATGCTGCAGCCGTGGATGAAAATACAATGTGCTTAACACCATGTTTATTCATCACTTTTAACAAGCAAAGTGCGCCGTACACATTGTTATCGTAATATGTTAAAGGATCTGTTACGCTTTCTCCAACAAGAGAATCCGCTGCAAAGTGCACAACCGATTCAATCTCGTTTTCCTGAAAAACTTCATCTAAAAACTCGGTATCTCTTAAATCGCCAACATATAAACGTACGCCTTCTAAAATCGCTTCTTTATGACCTTTTTGAAGGTTATCAACAACGACTACGTCTTTCCCTTTATTCAATAACTCTGCTACCGTATGGCTACCGATATAGCCAGCTCCTCCACATACTAATACAGCCATTCTTGCTCCTCCTTTTATACCGTTTCCAACGCTAATTCTCGTGCGCCTTCTCCAACTTCAACAACGTAAAAGTTTGCTTGTAAGCCTGTTGCTTTTGTATAAGCAGCGCTTACTTCAGAAATAAATGAATCGACCTTATTTTCTTTCACTATACTAATTGTGCAACCACCAAACCCTGCTCCTGTCATTCGAGAACCAATCACACCTTCTTGAACCCAAGCAGCTTCAACTAATGCATCCAATTCTTTTCCCGTAACTCCGTAGTCATCTCGTAGTGAGCGGTGAGATTCGTTCATTAATAAACCAAACCCTTGCAGATCACCGTTGTTCAGCTTTACCACAGCTTCTTTTGTTCGTTCATTCTCATAAACTGCGTGTTTTGCACGCTTTTGATTCGTTGGGTTTTTAATCAAATGTTTTAACTGCTCAAACTGTGCCTTCGTTAGATCGCCTAATGACTCAAGCTCATAATTACTTTTTAAGTCTGCTAATGCTTGATCACATTCAGAACGGCGTTCATTATATTTGGAGTCTGCTAGCCCTCTTCGCTTGTTCGTGTTTGCAATTACTAACACTGCATTTTCTAACTGAAGCGGGCTGTACGTGTAGTCAAGTGTTTGGCAATTTAACAGAATTGCCTTATCCTCTTTCCCCATTCCAATTGCAAATTGATCCATGATTCCACAGCTAACGCCAATAAATTCATTTTCCGCTTGCTGTGACATCTTAACCATCTCGACCATATCAATATCTAATTCTTCTAATTGATTTACTAAAACAGCCGTTGCTAATTCGATAGACGCTGAAGAAGATAAACCAGCACCATTTGGAATATTGCCATAGAATAACACGTCAAATCCATTTCTTAGTTCATAGCCATTTTTAACAAATGTGCTAATTACTCCTTTTGGATAATTGGCCCAATCATGTTCTTCTTCAAATACAAGCTCATCAAGCTTGTATTCTATTACACCTTTATCCTCAAAGTTTGCCGAGTACATACGAACCTTCTGATCGTTTCGCTTGTGCACAACTGCGTATGTTCCAATACTTAAAGCACATGGAAATACGTGCCCTCCGTTATAATCTGTATGTTCACCAATCAAATTAACGCGTCCTGGTGCGAAGAAACAACGAACGTTTTCCGTTGTTTGAAAGATTTCTTGAAACTTTTTAATTAATTCACCTATCATGTCACATCACCTGTTTCTTTTTTATATCGTTATCGCCAATCTGTAAACGTATTCATGCCTCTATTTTAAAAGCGTTAAGCACGTTTTCTCAATGGTAAAAATAATCCCTGTAAACGGTAATTTCTTGCTAACAAACTTACAATTATGAACACCCACTGCTAATAAAAACAGTGGATATCTTTTGAGAATGTAAAGAGTTTGGGACATAACAAAATGATTGCTTCTAAAAGACGAACACTCGCTGTTCCCATCTCTTTGATTTGTCTCAACACGTTCGTTCCATTGCGCTACGGTCACTCGCTTTCCGCGGGGAGGAACCTGAGCTTCCTCGCTGCGCTGCGGGATCTCCGTTTTCCCTCTCTTTCCCGCAGGAGTCGAGTGTCCTACGCTCCATTCCACCCTGTTTCCAACATTGTTTTCACAATCAACCAAAAAACCTGAACGATTAAAAGTTATGAACTCTCAATCGTTCAGGTATAGTAAGGACTGAATTACTTATGTCTCAGTCTCCTTTTTTAATATTTTCATAAATAAAGTGAAATATATATAGCGAAATGAAAACGATTACGTTAAAGTATAAATAACAACATTTTTTAAAAAAGAAGGTGAAAATTTGCTACCACAATTTCAAACAAAAGAATATGCTACCTATGCTTATCGTTTCTTCGAATCCCGTACCAGTGATGTTGCACAGCTATGGTCAGTGGGATGGGATGAAGTATACTCTCCTCTTTATAATTGGAGCGGGAAACAGCGAAAAGAGGTAGGGAAATATATTTTTCAATATACAGTGTCTGGATATGGAATGATTGAAGTAGACGGAACTCAATATAAGGTAGATGCAGGTAAAGCCTTTATTGTCAGCACGCCGGGAGACTATAGATATTATTTACCTAAAGAGAGTGAAAATTGGGAATTTATCTTTTTAACGTTGTATGGTGATGAAGTGAAAAAATGCTGGGATTACATCAAAACAAAGTTCCAGTCAGTCATTCGATTCCACCCCGAATCAGCACCGATACAGCTTCTGGCTCAAATCTATAAGGGAGCAAGTGAAAAAAACATTACAGATCCATTTTATGCATCAAGCCTGTGCTATCGCTTTGTAATGGAGCTTTATCAATATGTAAAGAATATGGACTCCTTTACTGAAGACTGGCCTGAGAGCATTATTAGCTCTATCTTATTTGCTAGAAACCATTATCATGAAGAAATCGGCCCAGATGAAATGGCGGAATCAGCAAATTTATCTCGCTATCACTTCAGCCGCTTATTTAAGCAAACAACGGGATTGACTCCGATTCAATATTTAACAAAGATGCGGGTTCAAAAAGCAGCTGAACTTTTGAACCAAACAAAATACTCAATTGAAGAGATTGCAGAAAATGTCGGCTATGCCAATGCTAATTACCTTACGAAGGTGTTTCGTAAAACCACAAATATAACGCCTGGACAGTATCGAAAGAGCAACGCATCAATTGATGAGCTTTTTATTCTTCCAAAATAATCGTACAAGCAAAAAAATCCCTTTGTTGTCCAAGATTCTCGACAACAAAGGGATTTTCATTTATTTTTCCGGTATTTCTACAACAACAGAGCCGTTTTCATAAATAAAAGTAAGTTTCTTCCCCGGAATAATCATATTTTCTAAAATGTCGCGTGCTGCTTGCAAAGCAATTTCCGTACGCTGTCTTTTTTCTTTTATTTCATCATCTGCTTCTTCAGTGCATTCAACGCTTCTAATTTGTTGAAGTGCTTGATCAATAAAGTCATATGCCTCATCATATACGCGCTCAACATGTTCTTTCATAAATTCAACCGATTCCTTTCCTTAACCTCTAATCGAATTACGCTTTGTGCTTATTATCTTAAAGGATAGTACTTCGTTCGACAATATGCAAGATAAGAAATATTCATTCAACCCGTAAAATACTCTACTCTCTATATAAGTTTTACTTAATAATCCGGCATATGAACACCGGCTATTCTTTTTAAAATTTGCTCAGATGCCCCCTCCAAAAAAGCTAGAAAAGAAGAAACAGACTCTTGAATAGCTGCTTTGTTAGGATGGAATCGATTTTGGATGACGGTTTCTTTCAGCCATTTCCAAATCCGTTCAACGGGGTTCAAATTGGGCGAGTACTTCGGCAGAAAGAAACGAATGAGTCGATCCTCATGCTGTTCAAAAAAGGGCTGTAACTCTTTTGCATCATGAATACGAGCACGATCCAACACCATAATGATGACTTTATTTGGGTAATAGTCGAGCACATACTTCATAAAGGAATGAAAAGCTGGGGCTTTACAATTGTCAGCTACTTGGCAGAGAAAGTCGCCATTTAAAACATTGACAGCTCCAAATAGACTAACAGCTGCATGGTGCCCAAAAGTAGGGACTTGTTTTTGTTTCCCT
>NZ_JBXDLD010000032.1:0-3274 GCF_056820425.1 Priestia sp. KCTC 13724
GCCAACAGTTATAGTAAAAAAATGGATGTTTACTACCTCTGTTCAAGAGTATTCGTTTTTCTTTATAAAGAGAAAAATAAGAAAACAGAAAATTCAGTTAAAATTTATGCGACGCTAGTGATTTCATCAGTTAAACGAATTGAGTTTTTGTTTCTACTTTTATAGTCGAGCTCCGCTAATTCAATTGCTGTAACAGAACGTTCCTTCTTTATCAGCCTTGAATAAAGATGGGTTTTCCGGGTAAAATGAGAAGATGTAAATGTAATAGATGAAAGTAGTGTGGTTATGACGGGAGAGAAACAAAAATTAATAGTAATTATTGGTCCGACAGCCGTTGGTAAAACCAAGTTGAGCATTGAAATGGCCAAGCTGTTAAATGGAGAAGTTATTTCGGGAGATTCCATGCAAATTTATAAAAAGATGGATATCGGAACAGCGAAGGTTACAAGCGATGAAATGGAAGGAATTCCTCATCACTTAATTGATATTAAAGAGCCGACTGAGTCGTTTTCCGTGGCTGAATTTCAAGAGATTGTAAGAGAGAAGATTACAGATATTCATGGCCGGGGTAAACTGCCGATTATTGTAGGTGGTACAGGATTATATATTCAATCTGTCATCTATGACTATCAGTTTACTGAATCAGCAGGCGACGAACACTTCAGACAGCGCATGGAACATTTTGTTGCAGCGCATGGAATTGAGCCTCTTTATCAAAAACTTTGTGAAATAGATCCAGTTGGCGCAGAGTCCATTCATCCTAACAACCATAGGCGCGTTATTCGTGCTCTTGAAGTGTATGAAGTGACTGGTAAGCCTTTCAGCGTTTATAATCGTGAGCAAACTCAAGAGCTTCTCTATGATGTGACGCTCATTGGTTTAACAATGGAGCGTAAACAACTATACGATCGAATTAACCAACGTGTTGATCTTATGGTGCAAAAAGGCTTGGTAGAAGAAGTCAAATCACTGTACGATGCAGGGGTTCGTGATGTACAATCAATTCAAGCGATTGGCTACAAAGAACTGTATACATATTTCGACGGAAACTGCACGCTTGAAGAAGCGATTGAACAGTTAAAGTTGAATTCAAGAAGGTATGCCAAACGTCAATTAACATGGTTTCGTAATAAGATGCCTGTAACGTGGTTTGAAATGGAAGTTGACAATTTTCATGAAAAGTTCAACAAAATTTTCACTTATGTAGCAGGAAAGCTGAAAGAAGAAGCGAATTAATCTAGTAAAGATAGAGAAATGAGGAGGCCGAATAGTGAAACAATCCGTTAATATTCAAGATCAGTTTTTAAATCAATTACGCAAAGAAAATATTTATGTCACTGTGTTTTTATTAAATGGTTTTCAACTGCGCGGACTAATTAAAGGGTTTGATAACTTTACAGTTCTATTGGATTCAGAAGGAAAGCAGCAGTTAATTTATAAACATGCAATCTCAACGTTTGTTCCAAATAAAAATATCTCTGTAGAATTAGAGTAGTCAGATAACCAGCCAAATCCGCGGGGATGAGGCTGGTTTTTCTTATGGTTGAAAGAGAGAAGTATTTTTCTTAACATGGTTTACTGTTTTACCACATACAACTATAATAAGCGTTTATTTCTTGGGTAATGGCGAGCTACAGAAAAAATACAAGCCGCTAAAAGAAAATGATGATTTCATTCGTTCGTCCTACAGCTAGAGATAGAGCGATACAATGTCATCAGCGTAACTGTGATGAAACGAGAGGTGAACAGTGTGGAGCAGCCTATAACTCTTAAAAACAATGGGCAAATTAATATTGTTTTAAATAACGAGACAAAGAAAGAACGAGTCTATACAACGTCAATTCCACGTCCTGTGAAACGACCGATTGTTAATCATGAACCACTGCTAGAAATTGAAAGAGAAATGAGCGGTCTGGTTGGAATGGATGAGCTAAAAAAAATGATTAAAGAAATATATGCTTGGTTATATATTAATAAAAAGAGAGAAGAAAGTGGTCTGAAGGCAGAAAAACAAGCGATGCATATGATGTTTAAAGGAAATCCAGGTACAGGAAAAACAACGGTTGCAAGGCTTTTAGGGAAATTGTTTTTAAATATGAATGTGTTATCAAAAGGACACCTCATTGAAGCTGAAAGAGCAGACTTAGTGGGTGAGTACATTGGACATACAGCACAAAAAACCCGAGATCTTGTGAAAAAAGCGTTGGGTGGTATTTTATTCATTGACGAAGCCTATTCGCTTGCCCGAGGTGGAGAGAAAGATTTTGGGAAAGAAGCAATTGATACGCTTGTGAAGCATATGGAGGATGCAAATGATAAGTTTGTCTTAATTTTGGCTGGCTATCCACGCGAAATGGAGAACTTTTTAAGCTTAAACCCTGGTCTTCGTTCAAGGTTTCCATTCATCTTTGATTTTCCGGATTATGATGTCAATGAGCTAATGGATATTGCAGACCGGATGATGGATGATCGCCAGTATCAATTCAGCGGCGATGCTTATAAAAAGTTAAAAGAACATTTCATGGATGTAAAATACAATCAGACGCCTCTAGATTTTAGCAACGGTCGCTATGTGCGAAATATTTTAGAACGCTCCATTCGAGCTCAATCCATGAGGCTTTTAGAAGAAGCAAACTATGGTAAAGAGCAGCTGATAACGCTTAAATCAAGCGATATTCGTCTATAAAAATCCGGATTTAAAATGCATCCCAATTGTTAGACACAGTCTAACAATTAAAGGTGCATTTTTTTATGACTAAATTTAGTGTAGAAGAAAAAATAAACGCTTTTGTCAGATATGTAAACATTTATCATGAACACGAAGGATGTTACGGATATCATCGTATTCGTAGTGAACTCGCAAATCGTGGAAGTAAAGTGAAACACAGAAAGATTCAACGTATCATGAAAGCACGAGGATTAATCTGCATGGTACGCATAAAAAATATAAATCCTATAAAGGAACAGTTGGCAAAAACGCACCGAATCGTTTAGAGCACCAGTTTACAGCTGAAGCTCCGAATGAGAAATGGGTTTTTATTTCTCATTTAATGTATGTTCAGTTAGAAGAATCTTATTATCGGATGTTTTTGCCACTAAGTTGTTGTTCTGCCATTTGTACTGTTTGCGATTGTATGCAAATCCTTTACAAGTTGTATCGTTAACATGTGTAAAAGAAAAATGGTTTATTCTTAAGGCGAGAAGTCACTAGTGTCGCATTAAAATAATTCAACGCTTTATAAAAATCTAAATTTTCAGTAATTTTATCTTTGCA
>NZ_JBXDLD010000033.1:0-23858 GCF_056820425.1 Priestia sp. KCTC 13724
TCGAAAAATATTTTTTTGACACCCCACCAACGGCTCAAACCGTTGATAAATCAACATTTATAGAGGGAGAATGAATATGACGTTATCAAAAGAAAGCACGGACTTCTTACAAAATTTACGCCTTTATTTGTTTTCAAGTGGAAAAAACGAAGAGGAAACAGAAGATATTATCCTTGAGTTATCTCATCATTTATGGGATGCGGAACAAGACGGCAAAAGTGTTCACCACATTGTCGGTCAATCCCCAAAAGCATATATGGAAAATTTATCAAGTGAAATGAAGCCTGACTTAATGGGATGGTTAAAATACTTACCAATGATTATTTTAGGAGTATTTGCTTACAGCTTGCTTGGCGATGCCATTCACGGTAATATTGCGTATTCTGCCTACACACTTATTGGCATGCCTATTTTCATTATCGTTATGCTGCTTATTTTGCTAAGTCTCTTTCGTGTTGTGGCTGCTAGACAATTGTCAGGATTAGCTTTGCTAACTTTGTTTATCCCTTACAATTTATTATCGATTGGTGGGTTTGTTGCGCTTGTGTTCCTAGAGAAAAACACAGAAACAAAGCTTTTCGTGGTTTCCGGGGGCTTGTATTCGCTAAGTGGATTGTTAAGTGCACTAGTGGCTATTACATTCTTAGTAGCCATATCGATTTGGTCTAAAACATGGGTCAGTATTTTGATTCCTATTTTTCTTTATTTACCTGAAGTTGTTGTAGACTTTTTTTCAATGTCACAGTCTGCTGCGTTAGTAGTAAGCACACTTATTTCATACGGCGCTATTGGCCTTTACATATGGCTTGTAATGAGGAAATTGAATAAAGAAGCAGCGTAAAAAGCGGCTCATTTCGAGCCGTTTTTTTCAAATTTCTCTAACTGATCTAACTTCTTTTCTGCTGCTAGTATTTCACGCTGTCGTTGTCCAAGTAAATCAAAATGAGGGTAGCCTGAACGATTATCAATATATTTAGACGGAATATTATATTTCTCCCCCCATTGAATGAGCTTTTCTATATCGCCGCAACCTACTTTTGTTACCGTTGTTGCACCTGGAAACCGATCATCGATCCAATAGTGAGTTAAAAATGCAACCTCTCCTCTATTCACAGCTTCCTTCCATGCGTATAACTCTTCACGCTTTAATCCAAATGCCATCGTGTCACCTTTTTTCTGTCATCTCATTTTCTGTTATATAACATATTTTTATATTGTTTATATCATATATAACAGAATTATATAAATATCTTCTAAATGAAAAAGTGTTTCTTTAATACATAAGCCTATCTTTTTATTATCTCAAAAAAAGATATTTATGGAAAAATTGATGATTTTATGATATATATATTCTTTTTTAACTTATTATCGTTATTTCACAATTATATATACTAGTTCTTCTCTGCTGCAACATCCATGCCTTTTACTTTTTCACGGCTAGATGAAATGTCGATATTTCTTAGTTTTTGTCATATAATCTAAATTTACTTTTTTTTCTAAAAACAATATAATGACGGTGTACAGGAACATCTATCCAATATGTTCCAAACTTAATTTAAAGGGGGTATTTTCATTGGCGATGAACGGAAGCTCGTTACAGAAAAACGAAGAACAACCTACCTCACCAGACTATACGAAAATTGTTCAATCTCCATCTTTTCAACAGCTCTTAAAAACAAAACGGAATTTCATTTTACCATTATCACTATTTTTCCTAGCTTTTTATTTTACACTACCTATTTTAACAGCTTATTCTAACGTATTAAATCAACCTGCTTTTTTATCAATGACATGGGCATGGGTATTTGCTTTTGCTCAATTTATTATGACGTGGACACTGTGTATTCTTTATACACGTCGTGCAGCTAAATTTGATGAATTAGTTGAAGTAATTAAAGCTGAAGCTCGCTAAAAAAGGAGGATCTGTTAATGAATGCTCTTGCATTTTCACTATTTCTTGTAATTGTTGGATTAACGCTCGTAATCACATACTTAGCTTCTAAACGAACCAAAACTTCCAGTGATTTCTATACGGCTGACGGAAGTTTAACAGGTCTACAAAACGGAATGGCGATTGCTGGAGACTATATGTCTGCCGCATCATTTTTAGGTATCGCAGGAATGGTAGCGCTTTCTGGATTTGATGGTTTCTTTTACAGCATTGGATTTTTAGTTGCTTACCTTGTTGTTTTGTATGTTGTGGCAGAACCACTGCGTAATCTTGGAAAATATACAATGGCTGATATGATTGCCGCACGATTTGACCAAAAGAAAGTTCGCGGAGTTGCGGCTTTAAATACCATTACGATTTCAATCTTTTATATGATTGCACAGCTTGTAGGCGCAGGCGCACTTATTCATTTATTACTAGGAATTGACTACGTCTACTCCGTGTTAATTGTTGGTGTTTTAATGACGATTTACGTTGTATTTGGCGGTATGACAGCAACAAGCTGGGTTCAAATTGCCAAAGCTATTTTATTAATGATTGGGACGTTTATTATTTCCGTGATTGTGTTTACAAAGTTTGATTTTAGCATCGTAAAAATGTTTTCAGAGATGAAGACGGCAACACCTCTTGGCGAAGGCTTTTTAAACCCTGGAAACAAGTTTACCAACCCACTGGATATGATTTCTTTAAACTTAGCCTTAGTACTTGGTACTGCAGGATTACCTCATATTCTTATCCGTTTCTTTACGGTAAGGGACGCAATTACAGCAAGAAAATCCGTTATTTATGCAACATGGATTATTGGTGCGTTTTACATTATGACCATCTTCTTAGGATTCGGTGCTGCAGCCTTTGTTGGATACGATGAAATTGTTGCGGCAAACGCAGCTGGTAACATGGCTGCTCCGCTATTAGCCCAAGTTTTAGGCGGAGATTTCTTATTTGCTTTTGTATCAGCCGTTGCGTTTGCAACGATTTTAGCAGTTGTTGCGGGGCTCGTTTTATCAGCAGCTTCAGCTTTCGCACATGACTTCTATAGCCATATCGTTCGTCGCGGTGAAGCAACGGAAAAAGAACAGGTTGTTGCGGCACGCTGGGCGTCAATTGGTGTATCAATTGTCTCCATTATTCTTGCATTATTTGCTCAAAATATGAATGTAGCCTTTTTAGTAGCACTTGCCTTTGCAGTAGCTGCTAGTGCAAACTTACCAATCATTTTATTTACGATTTTCTGGAAACGATTTAATACAACAGGTGCCGTAACGGGTATGCTTGTAGGCTTACTAAGCTCTCTGATTCTTGTAGCAATTAGCCCGAACGTTTGGTCACCGGAAGCAGGAGCAGCCATCTTTGTTGGAGAACCTCTCATCACGCTCACTAACCCAGGCATCATTTCAATTCCGCTTGGGTTCTTAGCTGCTATTATCGGCACGCTTGTTTCAAGTGAAAAAGCGGATGCGAAGAAGTTTGATGAAGTACTAGTAAAAGCAAACACAGGCATGGGCATTCAAGGTCCTGTAAAGCATTAATAATAAACAAAGAGACTGAGACATAAGTAGTTCAGCCTCTACTATACCTGAACGATTGAGAGTTCATAGCTTTTAATCGTTCAGGTTTTTTGGTTGATTGTGAAAACAATGTTGGAAACAGGGGGGAATGGAGCGTAGAACACTCGACTCCTGCGGGAAAGAGAGGGAAAACGGAGATCCCGCAGCGCAGCGAGGAAGCTCAGGTTCCTCCCCGCGGAAAGCGAGTGGCCGTAGCGCAATGGAACGAACGTGTTGAGACAAATCAAAGAGATGGGAACAGCGAGTGTTCGTCTTTTAGAAGCAATCATTTTGTTATGTTCCAAACTCTTTATGCTTATAGCACTGCAATGATTTTCCCTGTCATAGTGCGACTAGCTAACTGTGCTAGTGCTTGTAGAACCTCATCTAAAGAAATAGTTTTCTCAACAAGCGGATCTAGCTTTCCTTCTTTCACAAGCTCTAACATGTTATCGCCCATTTTCTTTAGAGCTGCTTGCTCGTGACGATTAGCTGATTGATGAGCACTGCCTAATGCAACTTGATGAAAAGAAAGTGGATGTGCAAATGAAATGGCGCTATTCACATCAGGTGGACCTGCAATAAAAGCGATTTGCCCGTTAAACGCAAGTGCTTCTAGTGACTTGTTTGCATTTTCTCTTCCAACCGTGTCAAGCACAGCATGAACAGCTAATCCATTTGTAATAGCAAGAGTTTCTTTCAGAAAATCTTCTTCTTTATAATCAATGGCGTAATCTGCACCTAATGATTTCACATACTCATGATTTTTTTTAGAAACTGTTGTGATGACAGTTAAACCTGCCTGCTTAGCAAGTTGAATGGCAACCCCCCCTACTCCACCTGCTCTGGCATGAATTAAAATGAACTGACCTTCCTCAATATGAAGCTTAGAGAATAGCGCTTGGTATGCAGTATAGACAGCACAAGGTAGCGGCTGCTGCCGCTTCAAATGATACGCCTTCTGGGATAACAGATACCGTATGAGCTGTTGTGACAGTATACTCAGCAAAACCGCCTTTTTTCGTTAGATCTCCGTGATACACAACGCGGTCACTCACTTGAATATCGGTTACGTTCGCACCTACTTCTTCAACAACACCAGCTACGTCTAGTCCTAAAATATGAGGATATGACCAGCTTGGATTTCCACCCGTTGCAGTCTTATAATCAACAGGGTTTAGCGCCGTAGCATGCACTTGCACAAGCACTTCTCCTTCACCAGGCACAGATTTTTTACTGTTTCCAACCTGCATTTGTTCCCATTTTCCTTTTCCCTCTAACAATAAAGCTTTTATCTTAGTAAGCTCCGCCTGAATACGTTAGCTCATAACTATGCGTATAGATTTCGATTAAATTGCCGAATGGATCTTCACAGTACACCATTTTGTAAGGCTTCTCGTTTGGATAATACTCACGAATTGGCATACGCTGCTTTCCACCATGAGCAACAATTTTTTCTGCAAGTCCTTCAATATCAGGGTCTTGAACGCAGAAGTGGAAAATACCAGTTTTCCAAAATTCAAAGTTATTTTCAGGCGTTTCATTTTGAAGAAACTCAAAGATTTCTACACCGATTTTATCTCCTGTTGCTAAGTGTGCAATACGAAACTTCCCCCAGCCTGATCCAAAAACATCCGTACACATTTGTCCAATTGCACTGTCATCTTCTACAATTTCAGATGGCTCCATAATGACGTACCATCCTAGTACTTCCTTATAAAATTTAACGGCTTCGTCCAAATTAGGAACAGAAAGCCCGATATGTGAAAATGAACGTGGATATGGTTGATTCATTTTTGTTTCCTCCTTCATATTTAAGATTGGTTTCAGTATAATGGAACCACCTATTCATGACTAGACGGCACTTTCGTGTAACCAGGTTACCAACTCGTAACCCTATTGACGAATTCATTCAATAGATTGTCCAACTAGTATGCTTCTATTACGTTACATAAGGAGAGATAAAGTTGAAAACCACAAAATACAATATTCCTGTCGAAGCCACGCTTGAAGTAATCGGTGGCAAATGGAAGGTTGTAATTCTTTGTCACTTAAAAGAACAAACACTTCGATTCAGCGAGCTACAGCGCATCATTCCAAATATCACAAAAAAATGCTCTCCCAGCAGCTTAGAGAGTTAGAACATGACGGCATTATTAAACGTACTTTATATGATGAGATTCCACCTAAAGTCGAGTATTCGCTAACGGATGAAGGAGAGACCCTTCGAGAAGTGTTAGATTTGATGTGCTCATGGGGAAATGCACGCATTGAGAAAGATCCAAACGCCGTGAATTTGTATAAAGAACATGAAAAGAAGCTTAGCCATTAGGCTAAGCTTCTTTCATTAAGCTGTTGCTTCTTCATCTTCATTTACTTTGCGAAATTTTCGTGCATTCAAGCTGAAGATAATAATTGTTAAGATAATAAACACCAGCGCAAATATTCCTAGCACGCCCGCTTGACTCCAAGCAAATCCATAGTCATTACCAACCGAAATAATTTCACGGAATCCGCGAATCGCATACGTCATCGGTAAGAACGGATTAATTACTTGGAAAAATTCTGGCACTAGCGCTTTTGGGAACGTTCCAGAGCTTCCTCCGATTTGAAGGAGAAGCACAATAAACGTTAAGAACTGCCCTACTTTACCTAAAGCTGTTGTTAAGAATAACACCAGCGTAAAGAACGTTAAGCCTGTAATAATGGTGAACACATAAAATCTCCACACGCTTGTCACATGTAAATCAAGTCCCCACAGCAGTGCTGTTGCTACAAGAATCGATTGGAAAATTGCCATAAACCCAATTACGCTAAACTTACTTAAGAACCAAGCAAAGCCAGACGTTGGTGTAATCGCTGGATCTTTTAATGAGTAAACAGAAGAGAACATAAGCGCTCCTGCGAATAATCCAATACATAGAATGTATGGTGTTAAGCCCACTCCGTACTTATCTACATTGTTCTGTTTGTCAGCTTGCAAGTCAGTTGGACTAGCAAACATGCTGTACGTTTTATCGTTTGGATTCACTTCTTTGGCATCATTTGCTCCTTCTTGTAGAGAAGAATGAAGCTCACTTGTACCGTCTGCTAAATCGGATGACCCATCATAAAGTTTATTCGAACCATCTTGTAAATCTTTCGAACCATTTACAAGCTTCTGTCCACCTTTATTCAGTTCATCTAAACCATCTGCTAACTTGCCGCTTCCTGTTTCCGTTTTTTGGATTCCTTCTTTTAGGTCACCCGTTGCGTCAACAAGCTTGTTAGCTCCACTATTAATGGTTTCCATACCACTATTAAACGTTGTGAACTTTTCGTTAAAAGTTCCAAACTTTTCATTGAACGTTTTCTCGCTAGCTGCTAGTTTAGCTGCCCCATCGTAAATCTGTGACTGTCCGTCAGAAATTTTACCGATAGCACTTTGAATGTCCTGACCACCTTTTGAAAGCTCTTGTAAACCGTTTGCCAATACTTGAACCTGATCAACTTTTGCTTTCAATTCTTTAATCTGCTCTTGCTGCTGCTCCATAAACTGCTGGTTAGACAACTCGTTAATATCAGCAATTAATTTTTGTTTTTGGTCATCTGGAATCGATTCATTTTCATTAATTGAAGTAATAAGCTGCTGCTTTTTCGTATCAAATGATTGACGAACAGAATCAATTTTCTCTTTAAGAGCTGCGGCTTCTTTTTGCTTAACCGCAATTTCATTGGCTACTTCATTGACTTTGGTATTAGCTTCATTCAGTCCTGATACGAACTCAGGAAGCTTCCCTTCTAACTCTTTCGTCCCAGTTTGCAGTTCACCTAACTTTTCTTGCAAAGTTTCTGCACCTGTTTCTAATTGCTTAGACGCCGTATATAATTGATCAGAGCCTTCTTGTAGTTTCTTTGCTCCATCGGCGGCTGTTCCAATTCCTTTTGCTAACTCTCCTTGCTTCTCATTAATTTGTGTTGCGCCCTCTAAAAGCTTGACGGTTGCGCTATGCAGATCTGTTGCACCTTTATTCGCATCACTAATTCCATCTGCTAATTTTTCCACGCCATCTTCAAACGCAACTGTACTTTCTGCTAATTTTTTCAAATTATCGCGAAGCGTTTTGGAACCATCTTCAATTTTTCCAGCACCGTCGCTTGCTTCTTGAAGACCATCCGCCACTTCTTTGAAGCTATCAAATACAGTTTCCGCGTACTGCTTCGTTACTTCCTCTTTTATTTGTTCATTGATTTTTGTTACTGCGTTTGAACCAATCTGCGCACCGGAATAGTTTTTACCAGCGTTCGTATGGTAGACAAACTTCATTTTCTTTGGATCTTCGTCCATTAAAGTTGTTGCGTTTTCAGAGAAATTACTTGGCAGTTCTAGGACGAGATAATACTTTTCATTCTTTAAGCCTTCTAGCGCTTCTTCTTTATTCGTAAAACGCCAGTCAAACGTATCGTTATCCTTTAAATTTTCAACAAAATCATCACCGACGTGAAGTTCTTTCCCATCTAGAGTAGCGCCTTTGTCTTCATTGACAACGGCTACAGGAATTTGATCTGTTTTTCCATATGGATCCCAATAAGCTGATAAAAAAATCACATTATATAAGAACGGAACGAATAATAAGCCCACAATAATTAAGATATTCATCGGCTTTGAAATAATGGATTTCCATTCTCCCTTCAGCATATTCATCGTTAAATCCCCCAATAGCTTTTCAGTTAAATTGACTATTTGACTAAAAAACAAATACAGTCATTAAGTTCTGATTAATGTTATCATATTCACAAACAGTAGGTCAATTACAATTTATTAATTTTTTTCTTCTTAATTTAATATAGAAAACGAATTTCTATATATTTTTTGTTAGGCACCATTATTTTATTCCCAGTTAGAACATAAAAAAACGAAAAAGAGTTTGGGACATAACAAAATGATTGCTTCTAAAAGACGAACACTAGCTGTTCCCATCTCTTTGGTTTGTCTCAACACGTTCGTTCCATTGCGCTACGGCCACTCGCTTTCCGCGGGGAGGAACCTGAGCTTCCTCGCTGCGCTGCGGAATCTCCGTTTTCCCTCTCTTTCCCGCAGGAGTCGAGTGTCCTACGCTCCATTCCACCCTGTTTCCAACATTGTTTTCACAATCAACCAAAAAAACCTGAACGATTAAAAGTTATGAACTCTCAATCGTTCAGGTATAGTAAGGACTGAACTACTTATGTCTCAGTCTCTTTTTTATTAGTTTGTCAAATCTATAAACATATCCTCTGGCTTGGGTTCTTTTTTAATTAAACTAGAATCCTTTAACCACTTCGCTGTTTCTTCCCAAGACTTATTTGTCTGACTTCCAAAGCCTTCAGCTGACTCCATCTTTGGAAGTAAGATATCCAAACTTTGTTTTTCTACTCCTTCCACTAGTGGAAAATTCGCTTTGTCTTGATTGCTTAATAGAATATCAAGAGCTTCATCCGGATGTTCATTCATGAATTCATAGCCCTTTGTTGCTGCTTTCCAAAAAGCACGAATTGATTCTTCATCTTTTTCCCATGTGTGATCACTTGTTACGGCTACTAGCTCGTAATAATTGGGAACACCATAATCGGTTGGATTAAAATAGCGTGTATCATATCCTTTGTCTTTTAAAACAGGAACTTCATGGTTAATATAAGCCCCGATTACCGCGTCGACTTTTTTGGTTACAACTGAAGACCCTAATTCAAAGCCTACGTCAGCCATTTTTACCTTGTCCGGATTCCCTCCGTCCGTTTTGATCATCCTTTTCAGCAGAGCTTCATTTAAAGGAATTCCCGTATAGCCTACCGTCTTGCCTTCTAAATCTTTTGGGCGTTTAACAGGACTTTCGTCTAAAAACACAACGTGATTTAACGGAGAACGGACAATAGCTCCTACTGACTTCACCGGAACGTTTTCGTTGGCTCTTGCCATTACGACATCTGGCTGATAGTAAAAACCTAACGTGACTTTACCCGTAGCCGCTAGATTTAACGGGTCGGTTGGGTTGGCAGGATATTGAATATCTACCTTTACACCTTCTTCTTCAAAATAACCTTTTTCTTGTGCTACGTATAAAAAGCTATGTACAGCGTTTGGATACCAATCGAGCATCACCGTTACTTCCTTTAAATCTTTTTTATTAATTGATGAGCTTGTAGCGTCTTTCCCACACGCTGCCGTTACTACTACTAAAAGCAGCAATGATAAACTAACTAGCCATTTTTTCATTTAAATTTCCTCCACTTCAGTGATTTACGTTCAATCCATGTAATGCCAATAAAAGAGATGATGCCAATAAGGGATAACACAACGATTGGAGCGAATACACCAGCCCCATCAAACTGTGTCATCATCCGTCGACTGAAATAACCTAAACCGGCTTGTGCACCGAGCCATTCACCGATCGCAGCGCCAATAACGCTTAAGGTTACCGCTACTTTTAAACCTGAATAAAAATGAGGTAAAGCGGCTGGAACACTTAGCTTCATAAAAAAATCTCGTTTAGTCGCTCCCATCGTTTTTAAAAGTTCAACGTGTTCACGTCTCGTTGAGCGAAGACCATCAAACGTGTTAACGGTAATGGGGAAAAACGTGATTAAGACCGTTACAACTACTTTGCTCCAGATTGAATAGCCAAACCAAAGTACAAAAATAGGCGCTAGCGCTATGATTGGAATGGTTTGCGAAGCTACTAAAATAGGATAGATGGCCCGCTCAATGGTTTTGTTGTTATTCATCCAAATCGCAACCACCACGCCTACAACAATTGAAATAGCTAAACCTATTAAAATAATCCGTAGCGTTGAAGGTAAATGTTCAATGAACAGCACATCTTTTAGCTCCCATATTCTCACGCACACCTCAACTGGAGATGGTAAAATAAAGGGCATCGCCACAACATAAGCGATAACCTGCCAAATAAGCAGCAACATGAGCGTTAAAATAATAGATGAACTCCACTCTTTTACCTTCTTCATGCATCCACCTTCATTCTGAGCTCTTCCATCAGTTGATGCTTTAGCTTTACAATCTCTGGTCGATCTATATCCTGCAGAGACCTTGGCCTTTCAAGAGGTACCTTGACCTGCTGAAATTCCTTTAAAGGCTGCTTATCAAAGATAAAGATTCGATCTGATAAAAACAGCGCTTCCTGTACATCATGGGTGATAAACAAAATGGTTTGCTTACGCTTTTGCCACTGTTCAAGCAGCCACTCCTGCATGGATAGACGAGTAATGGCATCCAAGGCACTAAACGGTTCATCTAGCAAAAGTACGTTTGACCCGCTTAGCACGCTACGAAGAAACGAAACCCGCTGCTTCATTCCTCCTGATAAATTGGCTGGAAATCGATGTTCATACCCTTCTAACCCAAATTCACTTAGCAGCTCTTTTACTTGTGTATATGCTTTTCCCTTCGCTACTCCTTTTAACTCTAAAGGTAAAGCAGCGTTATCTAGAATCGTCCTCCAAGGTAAAAGAAGATCTTCTTGGGGCATGTATCCCACATGACCCAATCTACTATGATGCTGCTGACCATTAATTAAAATCCTTCCCGTCTGCTCTATCTCTAACCCGGTAATGAGTCGAAAAAGCGTGCTCTTTCCTGAACCGCTTGCACCAACAATGCTGACAAATTCTCCTTCTTTAATATCAAAATTAAGAGATTCTAAGATTGCTCCTTTGCTTTCTTCATATGAGAAAGTCACCTTTTCAAACTCCAAAGCTTTTTTATACATGAACAGGCCACATCGCTTTTTCATAAGCCATATCCCAGAATAAGTATTCAAAGCGCGTCGTATTAATAAAGATTTCTTCTAGCTTGTTAAGCTCTGCTTCTGATTTTCCTTCTGCTAGCTGATCCATTAGATCGATGCACCAAGTCGCAAGCTCGCCAAATTCAGCTGAGCTGTACATGTGAATCCACTCACTATAAAGCTCATGAGCTGCTCCAGGCTGAGTGGAAAGCTCTTTGCCAATTTCCCAATAGCTCCACATGCACGGGAGCAGTGCGGCAACAAGCTCAGCTAGCGTTCCGTTTTGAGAAACGTGAAGCATATAGTGCGTGTAAGCAAGCGTTGTTGGCGCGGGCTCTGCTGTTTCTAGTTCTTCAGGAGTAATTAAAAAACGTTTTGCATATTGTCTATGTAGCTCCATCTCTTCGTTGATTGTTGAATGTAATAACGCTGCAAATTTCCCCATCGTTTGAACATCTGTTGCTTTTACTGCTCCAAGTGCAAATAGCTTCGCATAATCAATTAAATACACGTAATCTTGTACCATATAAAAGCGAAACTTCTCTTGCTCTAACGTCCCTTCTCCCATCCCCTTTACAAAGGGATGCTCATGCGTTTGCTTCCAAATAGGCTTTACTTTTTCATATAAACGTTCACTGAATCTCATTAGGCACTCTCCTTTTTTGTATGTAGCCACTCATAAATAAACTGAACCATCACTTTCGTGTAATCGAGTAATTGATCAACGGACAGCTTTTCATTAACAGCGTGTGCTTCCGTTAATTCGCCTGGGCCATAAATAACTGTAGCTATACCTGCATCAGCTAGCCAGCCACCGTCCGTAACCGTTGGAGAAACGTTGACTTTCGCTTCTTTCATTGTCACTTCTCTATGAGCACTGACTAACGAGTGAACTGCTGGGTGATTTCTATCTACTTCAAATGCAGGGAAAATTTCACCTCTATCTTCAATCATTGATGTTCCTCCCCACTTAAACGTTGGGAGATTTTCTCTTAGCCACCGATCTGCTTTTGCAACCTGTAACAGATGGTCTTCTACTTCTTTCGCTACTTCTTCATACGATTCATTTGGATAATAATGAACGGTCACCCACAGCCTGCACTCATCTGCGATAAACGCTGCGTGGCGACCACCTTCAATAACCGCTGGATTTATTGTATTTGTTCCAGGCGGAAAGCCAGGGTAGCTTTTGACAACAGCCCAGTGGCGCTCTAACTCTTGTAGTGCACCAATTAATTTCATCATTTTTTCAATTGCACTGGCTCCCAACAAACCGCCGCCGGCATGAATCATTTGTCTTCTTGTGGCATCATGATATGTTTGCTTACTTTTCACAGTTATCCACCCGGTAATGACTCCACCTTGACCTTGGATTTGCAAATCACTTGTATCAACCACAACCGCAAAGTCTGCGCTATATCCTCGCTTGCAGCATTCAAGGGTACCTGCCTCTCCAACCTCTTCACCGATAACTGACTGAAACACTAAATCACCAGGAAACTCCACTCCAGCTTCACGTAGAAGCTTAATAGCAAACAGCGCACCAGCGAGTCCGCCTTTCATATCGGCAGCGCCTCTCCCCGTAATAAATTCTTCACCGCACCTCGCTTGAAACGGATCAGCATTCCATCCTTCGTCTTCGTTAACAGCTGCAACATCAATATGTCCATTAATAATCAAACTCTGGTACCCACTTCGATTTGTTCCCTTTAATGTTCCAACAACGTTAGGATCATTTGGATACACGTCCCACATATCTGTTTCAAAACCATAGCTTTCCAACAGCCGCGCAATATAGCTCTGCGCTTCTTTTGTATTACGTGCAGGTGGTGCTGGTGTTTTGTAAGATATGAGCTTGGTCAAAAGTTCAATAAGCTCATCTCGTTTGTCATCTACTTGCTTTACTACATCCGTAATATTCATACCAATTCCCTCCTTCTAAACCACATAAAAAAAGCGCTTCTTTTCATAGAAAAGAAGCGCTTGAATATACACATGTATCCCTCTTACATCACGTAAAAGTCATAGATGTAGCACACAATACCTCTTTCCTACGCTAGTATTACCTAGTTCAGGTTATAAGGGTTAAGACAAGCGTCTCTCTCAGCTTTGAAAAGCACCCCTAGTGGTTTGATAATGACTATTTTTTTGTAAAACTATCTGATTATTACCTCTATTAGTTGTACCACACTACCTTATATAGTTCAATACAATTTGCAGAATTCTAATTTGACCTTCAAAGCCACAATAGCGTTATGTTTAATTCTATCGGATGCCTACCAAGTATAGAAGACTAGGGACGAGCTATTCAGCTTAAAATCCCTCCTTTTCTATACTTACTTCTTTTGACAAGTTGGACAGTAATACAACCGCCTCATATTCCGTTCCCAAAAATACACTTAGAACCATAGAAAGTGGAGCTAATGCTAGCTTCACTTTTTTAATGACTTACCTGTTCAATTACTTCTTGCAACGACTTCTCTTTCATAGAGGCAATGCGTAAGTGATACGTTTCAAACGTCAAATGTGCAGAGAGACGATTCGGCACAATTACACATTGTAAACCCGCAGCAATCGCAGCTTTTGCACCGTTGGCTGAGTCTTCAAAAGCAATGGCTTCAGAAGGTTTTACGCCTAGCTTTTCAACTGTTTGCTTATAAAGAGCTGGATCTGGCTTAACTTTTTCCACGTCGCCACGCGTTTGCATCACTTCGAAATGACCAAGGAGATCTAATTCCTTTAAAAACGACGTAACCCATGCACGGTCTGAGCTGCTAGCTAAACCAATTTTCAGTCCTAATTCTTTCGCTTCTTTTAAATACTCAAGAACGCCTTCACGAGCTGCAAGCTGCTTCATTTTTTCTCGGTGACGCTTTAATGACTCTTTTGCAATTTCTTCCTTCGTTAATTCACGACCAAACTGCTCATATAAAAAGTCGTAAAGCGCTTTAGTATCCGTTCCTATATAAGACGCAAACTCTTCAATTTTCAAATGTACGCCACGAGGTTCTAGCATATCGCAGTATACTTCATACCAAACTGATTCTGTATCTACAATTAATCCATCAAAGTCAAACACAATTGCTTTAATCATCTTTCATACCGCCTTTATATCTCAATTCTAGTTAATATCCTATCACGTTCTTATGAGTAGGGCTACAAATGTATATTTCAACTAGCACATCGACATATGGATATCATTTGCATTTTTTTCATTTCTTTACGCTCAACTTTTCTATTTCAGCTGATGAGCAAACAATACCCCCTATATAATTAAGGTACATTTTGAACTATAGGTTCATTTTATCGAACTGTATGCACAAAAAGTTTAGAGAGCATTTACTCTTTTCCATCTCTATAGAAGGAGGAACGAACAATGAAACAAGAAGTAATTCCGGTAACTGAGATACCAAACTAACGCTGTTAGATCCACCTGATCACCGTAAAGCACGCTCTTTACTTTCTGCTGCTTTTACACCACGTAGCTTAAAGAACTGGGAGCCACGCATTCGTCAAATTGCTGCTAATCTTGTCAAAGACATCGAAGTGAATACAACTGTAGATATTGTCGAAGTTTTTGCATCGCCTTTACCTAGCTACGTGATTGCAGATTTATTCGGCGTACCGATTGAAGACCGTCACCAGTTCAAACATTGGATAGACGTATTATTTCAACCTTACGATAAAGAGCTCCTTCATGAACTCGAACAAGAAAAACAACAGGCAGCTAAAGAATATTTTGAATATCTCTATCCACTTGTCGTTCAAAAACGTTCAAATCTTGCAGATGACATTATTTCCGATTTAATTCAAGTCAATATAGATGGAGAAGGTTTCACAGACGAAGAAATTGTTCAAACAACCATGCTCTTACTTGGAGCTGGTGTTGAAACAACAAGCCACGCTCTCACAGGAGCACGGCTTCTCTTATTTTTTCGCAACAATTAAAACGGATTCTGCTTGAAACGATTGAATGCTTTTACCGTCTGTTTGAATATGAAAGAACGTTTTCAGTTCACTTGAAGCACGCAGCATCTTTTCTATGAGCTCTTGCTTATCGTTTAGCGGTACTTTCATCATTTCACACCAATCATCAAACAGAAATGTTTTTGGAAAACGCGTCATTAGCTCAATTGTGAAGCCCGCTCCCTCTAACATTTTAAACCACTCTGTCTTTTTATAAGCACGCTTATGGCTAGGATCTCGCTTCTTTTCCACTTCGTTATAAAAAGTATCATATGCGTCGCTTTCTGACGCCACGTTATCCACGACTATAAACGCTCCGTCTTTCTTTAATACCCGAGCTGATTCGTTAACAAAGCTTTGCACATCGGTAAAGTGATGAGGAGCGATTCGGCACGTTACGAGATTAAACGCTTCATCTAAAAACGGTAGTTTCTCTGCTTCACCCTGGACAAACGATACGTTCTCATGACCGTTACTTTTGATAAATTCTTCTGCATAAAGGAGCATTTGTGGAGTAAGATCAAAAGCTACTACCTCACCAAATAAACCGGCAAGCTTATTAGCTACGTGGCCTCCACCCGTTGCGATATCCAAGGCTTTTTCTCCGGCATAATCAGCCGCTACTTCTGTTAAGAAAGCTAAATCAGCTCCTTTGGAATGGCCTTTGCTTTTCACATAGTTTTTAGCATTGCTGCCAAATTGACTCACCACTAGCTCTTTTTCATGATTCATTTCCCACCACTACCTCTCTTCATAAGTCAGCTATTACCTTTCTTGAACCTTAGCATGAGCATGAACTTTCTGCTCCCCAACCTGATAGAACCATCTAAAGATTGGTGGTAATAGCAGCGAAACAATTAAAATACGAAATACTTGAACAGCTACAACAAACGGTGCATCTGCTCCTAGTACAACAGAAGTGGTCGCCATCTCCGCAACTCCTCCTGGAGCAAAAGCAAGTGCTGTTGTAATAAATGGTATGCCTCCAACCTCAGATACAATATATGCACATAGAAACATCGTACCAATTAACACAATTGTGCTAATAAAAGCCACTCCAATCGTTCGCTTCATACCCTGAAACATATCAGCGTGAAAACGTGAACCAATGCTTGTCGCAATGATTACTTGCGCAATAATTAAGACAAGATGTGGCCACCACGCTGTTAAGTTATAGCCTGCAATCGCTGAGCCTGCTACTTGCATGATGCCTACCGTCAGCATCCCTCCAACAAGCCATGGAGCCGGAAATTTGAAACGCTTGCCAATTAGGTATCCAATAAATGCCGCAAAGACTAATACAAATGTCCATGATACTGACTCTAAACTAAAAGAAAAAGCTGCCTCAAAGGGTGCTGCTACTGTTGCTTGTTCTCCTAACGATGAAACCAGAAATGGAACCGTAAGCACAACAAGGAATACGCGCATAATTTGAACAACGCTTACCGTTGCAGTGTTTGCTCCCACCTCTTCTGCAATCCCTGGCATGGCACTTAGTCCACCAGGAGCTGTACTGAACAAGCTTGTTAACAAATCATTTGAGGTGAATTTAAAAAGAATAAACCCAGAGCCTAATGAAAATAAAATAGAGATTAATAAAATGATAGATACAGGAAGCCAATTATCTACAAATGTGCTGACAACCGTTAGATTAATTTGTTGCCCCAGCTCAATTGCTAGAATAAGCTGACCGATATACAGCCAAATCTTTGGCATTCCTTTAGAATTCGAAGGAACCTTCAAAAATTGAGGACGAGTAATTGCTAAAGTTGTTGCCACAATAAGTGTTCCAATCATCCAGCCGATTGACATTCCTAATGAAGACAATAACAGCCCGCCTAAAGCGCTTAGTATAATCAATAAAAGCGTAGATGAAAAAGATAATGTTGCTTTCATTTCAAATCCTTCTTTCTATTTTTGCTACGATTACTTTGTCAGTTAAAAAACAAAACAAGCGGTTTAAGTCCCCTTGCTCTTACGCATAAACTTTACGTTTTCTATCTATCTAAACTATAGTATACTTTTAGAGATAATTGAAATATCGGATTTGTATGTAGAAAGATAAAAAAAATTAATACCTGAATAAAGGAGGAAGACATGGACGATCGCGATTGGCTCATTTTACAGCTTTTATACCAAGAAAAAAACATCACAAAAGCTGCAAAACTACTTTATATCTCACAACCAGCCCTGACGAACCGCCTGCAACAGATGGAAAAAGAATTTGGTGTACAGATTGTTAACCGTGGGCGCAGAGGTATCCACTTTACACCTCAAGGAGAATATTTAGCAAAATCTGCTGATAAAATGATTGCGCATCTCCAGCACATAAAAGACCACGTCTTAAATATGGGCGATAAATTAACAGGCACACTAAGGCTTGGCGTCTCGAATTTCTTCACAGATTATAAATTACCCGGACTCTTGCGTTTGTTTAAAGATAAGTATCCGGATGTTGAATTTAAAGTAACAACCGGCTGGAGCAGCGACGTTGTAAACCTCCTGCATCACCAAGATGTTCATATTGCTTTTGTAAAAGGTGATTATAACTGGCGCAACGCAAAGCGGCTTATCTTTGAAGAAACGGTGTGTATTGCTTCAAAGACACCGATCGAGCTAAACGATCTTCCGCGTCTACCTCGCATTGATTATCATCAAGACCGCTTTTTGAAAACAGCTGTCGACCATTGGTGGAGCGAAAATTTCAATCAGCCTCCAAGCGTCAGCATTCACGTAGATAAAGCAGATACATGTAAAAAGATGGTAGAAAACGACCTTGGTTACGCGATGCTTCCCCACATGCTAGTTGAAGATGTTGAAGGGCTTCACGTCATTCCGATGCAAAACGAAGATGGGACTGCTTTGCTTCGAAAAACGTGGATGTACTTTCATGAGGAGTCACTTGAAATTAAAATTGTAAAAGCATTCATTGAGTTTATTGAAGAGATTGATTTGCATGATATTCATTAAACAAGTAAGGAGGCTGGGACATAAGTAATTCAGCCAATGATAAACCTGAACGATTGAGAGTTTCTCACTTTTAATCGTTCAGGTTTTTTGGTTGATTGTGAAAACACTGTTGGAAACAGGGTGGAATGGAGCGTAGGTCACTCGACTCCTGCGGGAAAGAGAGGGAAAACTGAGATCCCGCAGCGCAGCGAGGAAGCTCAGGTTCCTCCCCGCGGAAAGCGAGTGGCCGTAGCGCAATGGAACGAACGTGTTCAGACAAACCAAAGAGATTGGAACAGCTATTGTTCGTCTCTTAGAAGCAATCATTTTGTTATGTCCCAAACTCTTTTACTTGCCGCTCATTAATTCTTCATATAGCTTACTTTGTCTTTCCAAAAACACAGAGGCACCGCTGCTGTTTTTATAAAAAGGATAAAAATCATTTTCTTTTAAAAGCTGTTTCCACGCCTTCGTATTGACCATTTTGTATATGGCTTGATTCCAGTAATCAATTTCTTCTTGCGTCATATTTGGTGGACCCATTAATCCTCTCCAATGGCTAAAAACAACGTCAATTCCTTCTTCTTTCCACGTTGGAACGTCATTAAATTCTGCTAAGCGCCGCGGAGCTGAAACGCCCAAAATCCGAACATCCCCTCGCTCATACGCATCCTTCGCTTCTGATAACGACATAGGAGCTACTTGAACTTCATTCTCTTGGAGCGCGTCCAGCACGCCATGGCTACTTCCATATACGTAAAAAGCTAAGCGAGACGTTTCAACTTTTGCTTTTTGCGCTGCTTGCACAAACGACAAATGATCATCATTACCTAACCGAGGAGATAATCCAATCTTTAATGGATGATGATTTTCTTTTAAAGCATCCATCAAGCTCTTCATTGTCATAATGGAGGAAGAGGATGGAACAACGATGACTTCCCATTCGGTTGCCAAAATCGCAAGAGGCGTAAAGTTTTTATACGTTAGCTGACTTTGCCCCAATAAATGATTCGTAATCAATAAGCTAGAGTTACCTGAAATGACGTTTCCCCCTTCAAGTTGCTGTACATAACGCCACGCTTCTTCTCCTTGACTTTGTGTTTTATTGACAACAGAAACAGGTACATCCATTACTTCTTGTTGTAACACGTGCTGCATGGTCCTAGCGGTTAAATCCGCTCCACCTCCAACCGCTCCTGGGGCTACTAATTCTATGTGATCAAAGTGCACATTTTGATCATGATTACTACAGCTCATTAACACAAGTATTATGCTTACTAAACTAATCCACTTCTTCATATAATTCATCCTGACCTATGTCAAATGATACTTTCGCTCTGGTCGACCAACAATGCCATAATCATACTGAACATGACATTCTTGCACAGATACTAAATATTCTAAGTAACGACGAGCCGTCGTTCGAGATACGCCCATCTTTTTGCCCATTTCTTCGATTGTAGTACCTTCTGTGAGGCCTTTTAAAATAGCTTTCACCTGCTTTAACGTGATACCGTCAATTCCAGATGGTAAGACTTTTTCCACTGGCGACTGCTGCTTATCATAGCCAAAATACGAATTAACAAACGATTGGTCCACTTCATCTCGAGCTTGCAGCAAGCTTCTTTTTTTCTGGTACCCTTCAATTGCTTCAATGAATGACTCCATTTTTACAGGCTTAATCAAGTAATTAACAACACCATTTCGCAAACATCGCTCTAAAATATCCCTTTCAGTGGCAGCCGTCACCACAATGACATCTACTTTCGGAAATCGTTCTCGAATACGTGGTAATAAATCCGTTCCCATTTCATCAGGCATATAAATATCCAAAATAAGCAAATCGATAGGTTCTTGCTCGAGCATCTCTATCGCTTCTTTAGCATTTAAAGCTTTTCCTGCCACTTTCACATTCTCTATTTCTTGTAAAAATCGTTCTTGAACCTGAGCGATTCGAAAATCATCCTCTGCAATGGCTACTTTTAGCATGATGTCTCTCTCCTTTGTTTGATTTTCTCTCATCCCAATTGCGTCTACTTTTACTTCGGTAGATAAACAGAGAATGTGGTACCTTCTTCTTCAGGATGAATGTCAATCCAACCTTGAAGCTCATCGATCATTTCTTTCACGTTTGAAAGCCCATATCCTCGGTTTTGTCCTTTCGTCGAAAATCCTTTTGAAAACAATTTATCAATTATTTCTTCTGAAATTCCACTTCCATTATCACTTACTTCAATAATGATGTCTTGACCAATATCGGTAATAAAAAACGATACTTTCTTGTCATCTTGCGTACTAACTGCATCAAAAGCATTATCAATTAGGTTTCCAATAATGATGATTAAGTGTGAGACATCAATATGCGAAGGTAGCTCTTTCAATAAGCTATCCTCTGCAATGGTAAACTCTACTTTCTTTTCAGACGCTTTGCCCATCTTACCTAATAGCACAGCTTGTACTTTAGCATCCAAAATTTGATGAAATAAAATTCGATTTTGCGTTTGGTGCGCATTGGACTCTTTTTGAATAAATTCAAAGGCCTCATCATACTCTCCTAGCTGAAGCAGTCCAGATAGCACATAAAGCTTGTTTGTGAATTCATGTGTTTGTGCCCGTAAGTCCTCAGAGTATCTCCGTACTTCTCCTAGCGTATGGATTAAATGATTCAGCTCTGTTTTATCGCGGAAACTTGCTACGACACCAACAATTTTGTCATTTTCAATAATGGGCAATAAGTTTAAAATAAAAAGTTTATTATGAAAGCGAATCTCTTGATCATTTTGCGCTTGACCATCTACCAGCACCCGCATCATGTTTGTATAAGGGAATACTTCAATGATTGACTTTGGGGTATAGTTATCCTGCAAGCCGAGCATATGCCTCGCTGATGTATTCATCATCGTAATTCGACCTTTCGCATCAATGGCGATAATTCCTTCTTTTATCGATCGCAAAATTGCACTACGCTCCCGATACAAAGAAGCGATTTCGTTTGGCTCTAAGCCAAGAGTATCTTTTTTAATGCTTTTAGCGAGTAAGACTCCCCCAACGATTCCAAGAAGAAGGACGAGAAAAGCGTAAAAAATAATCTGTTGAATGCGCTTAATTAAATGAGCATGAACGTCTCGCTCTAGAAATTCTACGGTAACGACACCAATAATTTCACGGTATTTTCCTTGTTCGCTAATCACCGGAGCTTTCCCCATAATAGATAGACCCGAAGTTCCCATCCCTTCTAGCGTATAGTACCCTCCAAACATAAGCGCACGATAGTTGGAACTGGCATTGGTTTGACGGTCTGTTCTTTTCTCTTCGTCAGGCGAATAAATGGCTTTTTTTCGGTTTTCAACGATAATGGCTTCAGCACCAATTTGTTCACGTACTTGCTCTGCTAAAGGCTGAATGACCTTTGAAGGATTCTTGTCATTGAAAGCTTGTTTGACTTCTGGCATAAAGGAAATCGATTTGGCAGCCTGCAAAGCTAACTGTTCTGCTTGCTTTTTTGACTCCACTGCTTGCATATAAGAAAAGATACTAGCAAGTAATGTAACCACAAGTAGTACCAAACCAACAGTAAGGCCAACTGTTTTTGTTTCTAACGAAATGGAAATTGTTTTTTTCATTCTATTTTGACATCCTTCTTCTATTTGCACTCCTCTTTTATTCTACCAAAATTTTTATCTTACGTTTTGATTTATCTGACTTTTATAAATATTATCTTTCAGCTTTGAATAAGATCATTACAAAATGCGCTCTCTGCCTGGCAGGAGGCTTTCGAATAGGCACAACCTTTGAGGAGTTTACTCTCTTGTTTGAATTTTAAAAGCACTGTTTTTACGTAGTGTGATTTCCATTCCAGATTGCCCCCTTTCCGCAGGGCGAGCGCCGGGCCTCCTCGTAAACTGCGGGGTCTCGCCTGTCTCGCTAGTCCTGCAGGAGTGGCGCATCTTCCATTACAATCACAGGTTTTTTTATTAAGGTGCCTTTTGATGAGAACCGTTCATTTTTTTGTGTTTTAAAAACCTCCCTCTACTTGGTATGAGGTTTCAAGATAAGAACTTTATCGTCTTCTTGATTATTTAAAAGCATTACTATCGAATTAGACTACTTCTTATATCTTGAACTTACCTATCAATTATATAGAAAAGAACTTATCCGCTTGAAAGCGAATAAGTTCTCATGTTACAAGGTAATGACCCCTGTAATGATAGCAACAAGCAGCATGACCATTGATGTACCAATCGTCCATTTTAACGTGTAGCGCTGGAATTCTCCAAGGTCAACTTTCGCCATACCTACTAATAGATATGTGGAAGCAACAAGTGGACTTAGCAAGTGAACTGGCTGACCGATTAATGATGCACGCGCAATTTCAGCTGCGTCGATTCCGTATGTGGCTGCTGCCTGTGCGATAATTGGTAGAATGCCATAGTAGTAAGCATCATTTGACATAAAGAATGTAAATGGCATGCTTGTAATGGCGGTGATGACTGACATGTAAGGTCCCAGTGCATCTGGAATAAGAGAAACTAAGCTATTTCCCATCGCATCAACCATCTTTGTACCAGATAAAATCCCTGTAAAGATCCCTGCTGCAAATACTAGTGACACAACGGCTAGTACGTTACCCGCATGAGCTGTAATTCGTTCTTTTTGTGTTTCTAAATTTGGATAGTTAATCATAATCGCAATCGCAAACGCTATCATAAATAAAATTTGTAAAGGCATGATTCCGCTAATTAACCCAACCATTAATAAAATTGTTAAGCCAAGATTTACATAAAGTAATTTTGGACGCTTGTAGCTTGGCTGCTCCACTGCTGCTGCTTGCTCTGCAAACGCAACTTGTACAGATGAAATATCTTTTAAATCAATTACGCCTAAACGTTGACGTTCTTTTTTACCAAATAGGTAAGCGGTGAAGATAACCCAAATTGCTCCTCCAACCATCGCTGGAATTAACGGTGTAAATACTTGAGAAGCGTCTAGATTTAATGCACTCATCGCACGAGCAGTTGGACCACCCCAAGGCGTTAAGTTCATAACTCCGCTTCCCATAATCGCAATACAGGCTAACATCATCGTACTCATGTTTAACTTTTTATAAAGCGGTAACATTGCAGAGAGCGTAATCATGTATGTTGTTGTTCCGTCACCATCCAATGAAATAGTTAAAACAAGAATCGCTGTCCCAATCGTAATTTTCAGTGGATCCCCTTTAACAATCTTTAAGATTTTACCTACAACTGGATCAAATAACCCAGCATCAATCATAATACCAAAGTATAGAATAGCAAACATGAGCATTACGCCCGTTGGTGCTAATTCTTTTACACCTGCTAACGCCATTTCACCTATATCTGTTGTAAAGCCACCAATGATTGCAAATATAACAGGAATAACCATCAGTGCAATTAGTGGTGTTAAGCGATTTGTCATAATTAAAAACATGAAGGTACATACCATTGCAAAACCAAGTATTGCTAACATATAAATCCCCCCTACCCCTTGTTTTGTATACGCTTTCATTAAAGTTGACAAAGCTATGGTTTTATCTTCATTTACATGATGTTAAAAACTCAGCAGCCAGTTATACTAGCTTCTGTTCTTACAGAACGTAAGCCCGAAATATAAAAAATAGCGCACCTTCACGGTACGCACGACGAACGGCCAGCTAACTGAATT
>NZ_JBXDLD010000034.1:0-53852 GCF_056820425.1 Priestia sp. KCTC 13724
GATGATGGCTACTTTTTTCTTTCAAGGCTGCGGAAAAACGCCGTCATACGGGAAGTTTACGACTTCAAATTGCCAAACGATACGACCGTTTTATCAGATCAAATGGTGTTGATTGGCACGACGCAAAATCGAGCAGAAAATTATTTCCGTCTACTAAAAGTCATGGATTCAAAAGGAAATGAGCTCCATTTAATCACGAATCGCTTTGATTTGAGTGCCGAAGAAATGTCTGAGATGTACAAATCGCGCTGGGCAATTGAGTTGTTTTTCAAATGGATTAAACAGCATCTCCGCATCAAAAAGTTTTACGGACAAAGTGAATGGGCGATTCACAACCAAGTGTTGATTGCACTTATCGTCTTTTGTCTGCATGTACTCGTGCAGCTCGAAACAAAAAGTAAGCGAAAACTCCTGCAAATTAGCCGTTATTTAAGGGCTGCTTTGTGGAAGCCAGCACATATCTGGCTTCGAAAAATGAAAGGGGAAGCTGTCCCTTAATGAGCAAATGATCGTTGTCTCTTTTGTCTAATTGTAAATAAAAACCAAATGGATGGAGCCACCTTTGTTTGGATATTCACTTTTTTGGCTCTTCATTAGGAAAGGTATAAAACTGAAAATTCAAATAAAATTTATGCAACACTAGTGATTTGAAATGATTATCTTAATTGCTATCTTTCCATTTGTAAGAAACCAAAAAGCAGCTACAAAAGCATATGTACTAGGTAGTACGGGCGGAATATTAATGCTATCGATTGTGATTGTAATTGCTTTGTTAGTATTTGGTGTGTTGTTACCGTTTCTTGTCGGAGGGTTTATCATTCTAAAAAAACAGCTGCACAAACAATGATGGAACTTCATTTGTGAATTTTTTGTAGCAAAATTGTGTTGTTTATTGAGAAGACACAAAGAAAAACGTACACTTGGTAATGGATAGAAACAAATACATAGAAAATTTAAATGAAGGTGAAAATTAATGAGAAAAATCATGATGTTTTTAATGGTAATGTTACTCGCTCTTCCAACGGTGAGCTTTGCCCATACGCATGTTCAAACAACCGTACCTGAAAACGGGGCTACGGTTACGTCTCAGCTAACTGAAATAAAACTTAGCTTTGAGACACATATTGAAAAAGTAAGTACACTGACCGTGACAAAAGATGGTCAAGAACTTTCAATTGATTCACAGGAAGTATCAGGTCATGATTTAATAGGTACATTTGAAGAGCCGCTTCCAAATGGAGAATATGAAGTGAAGTGGAACATTGTAGGAGAAGATGGTCACGTTATGGAAGATGCAATTTCATTTACCGTGAATGCAGATCAAGAAGAAGCAACATCTGAAAATAAAGATACACAAAAAGAGTCTGCTACAGAAGAATCTGAAAAAAGCAGCTCTCCAGATGAGCAAACAGAAGCTGAATCAACAAGCGAAAACTCATCTTTCTTCGTTATTATGATTGTAGCAGTGGTTATCGTAGCAACAGCACTCATCTTTGTGTTTAGAAAAAAGAAAGGCTGATTCAATGTCAGTAGTTTTACCGCTATTTGAATGGGTTACGTATATTGGTTTAGCGTTCTTACTCGGTACAGCAGTTTTACAGTATATCTCTGAAGAGAACAAGCCTGCTTTAAGTATATCGAGTAAGTGGCTAATTGGCAGTGCTTCTGCAGTAGGAATTTTTTCTATAGGCCCAGTTTTAGAAATTGTGCTTGCATTTTCAAAAATTAGAGGTTTCTCAGATACAATTCAGGCAGTACTATTTGGAAGTAAAACAGGTCATGCATGGTTGATTGTTGTACTTTCCTCGATGTTATTGATTCTTACGATTGTCGTAAAAAGTCATCCCCATATCTATACAATACTAACTATTGGTCTAGTGCTTGGGATCTCTTATGCTGGCCACGCCGCCTCGATTTCGCCGCTTAACGGCATGCTTTCGCATTTTCTTCACGTGCTGTTTGTCGGTCTTTGGAGCGGAGTTGTTTTAACCGTTTCCTTTTTTATACAAAAAGCTGTGAATTGGAAACCTTTTTTAACATGGTTTACTCCCTTTGCAGTAGGGTGTTTTATTCTACTTTCACTAAGCGGAGTAATTGCCATGCTTATTATAGTAGGACTCCCTAACTACATAAATTCATGGTCTACAAACTATGGACAAGGTTTGTTACTTAAACAAATAAGTATTATTTTATTAATCGTTTTTGCAGTAATCAATGGTATTTTGCTTCGTAAAGTGAAACGCTCACATACTTTTCGCCCAACTAGATGGCTAAGAGTTGAAGCGGTGACCTTACTAATTATTTTCTTTGTAACAGGCGTGATGGTTAATCAATCACCGCCTACAAATCTACAGTATGCAGAAGCAAATTCTCTGCTTCCATTTATTTATGGTCAGCCAATCACCTTACCAATTACGTTTCACTTTACAATCGTAGGTGCAATTTTCTCATTTTTGGCAATCTTCTTTCTTGCATATATCTTTGTTATTTTTTATAAAAAAATAAATGCCTGGTTTAGTTTGCTAAGTGGAGCATTGTTTGTATTTTCTTTATACATTGCTATGATTACAAGCATTTCTTTTTAATAAAAAAGGCTTTCAACGTTGTTTGAAAGTCTTTTTTCGTTGCCGTAATTTTTTACCTGATTTGCTATCATTAGCTGGTTCATCACCTGTTGTGGGCGATACGCTATTTTCTTTTGAGTTAGTGAAAGGAGAAATGTAGCATACGTCACCAAAATTAACAATTCCACCGGTGATTTTTCCAATGTAAACGGATTTAATCCAAACGGGCATAATCATCATCCTTTTTTTTGAGCACTCTTTATATATTATGACAAGCCATTTTATCATGTATAGACGAGTGTAAAGGGAAAGTAAATATTTCTATATTTGTTTTCATTTCGTGTACAATAGAAATGGAAAACGTAGAATTTAGAAAGATAGAAGGTAAATTATGAACAAATCTAAAGAAGCTAAAACAAACTTTTCATTTAAAAAGCTCTGGAGACTAACCAATCCATCAAAAGGAAAGCTTAGTGTTTCTTTGGTACTTGCATTAGCAAATACAGGGGCTTCTCTTGTTATTCCGTTACTAATTAAAGAGCTGATGGATACAATTAACAGCGGTTTATCAAAACAAATGATTGCAGTTTTAATTGGACTATTTATTATTCAAATGATTACCAGCGCTTTATCTCTATATCTTTTGGCGCAAGTGGGACAAGGCGTGGTTGAGAAGCTGCGCACAACGATTTGGGATAAGCTTGTTAAGCTGCCGGTATCATTTTACGACCGCAATCGCTCTGGCGAAATGGTGAGTAGAATCACAAATGACACAACCATTGTGATGAACTTACTATCAACAGAAATGATAGAGTTTGTCAAAAATATTTTATCAATCAGTATATCAATTGTTATTTTGTTTACGCTAGATATTCCAATGACGCTCATTTTATTAGCGGTTATTCCAGTAATGTTCTTATTGGTTATGCCACTTGCCAGAAAGATTCATAAGATCTCTCGTGAACAGCAGGATAAAATGTCAAAGCTCACGGCGTTTTTAGCTCAAATGCTTAGTGAGATACGCTTAATTAAAGTATCAAGTTCTGAAAGGAAAGAAATTGAAGAGGGGAAAAGCTCATTTCACTCACTTTTTTTATTTGGGATACGCCGTGCAAAGATTGAAGCGATTATAACGCCAATTATTAGTACCGTGATGACAAGCGTTATGATTGCAATTGTAGGATTTGGTGCATACCGCGTTAGTCAGGAGTTTATTAGCGCAGGAGAGCTAGTAGCATTTGTTCTTTATCTCTTTCAAATTATGGTACCTGTTGGTTCACTCACTCGCTTTATTACAAGCTTTCAACAAACGAAAGGTGCATCAGAGCGTATTTTTGCTATCTTGGATGAAGAAGAAGAGTCTTTTCATCATGGAGAACAAGTTAAGCGAATTGGTGATTTAACGTTTCAACGTGTTGCGTTTAAATACGAGGAAAAATTGGTGTTGAAAAATATTTCATTTTCTGCTCGAAAAGGAGAAGTAACGGCGTTAGTTGGTCCAAGCGGTGCAGGGAAATCAACCGTTTTTTCACTGCTTGAGCGCTTCTATGCCCCATCTTCTGGTCAAATCTTATTAGAGGGTAAAGATAGTCAGGTTATTAATCTAAGAGAGTGGCGTCAGTTGTTTAGCTATGTGCAGCAGGACTCGCCAATTTTAGCAGGAACGATTCGTGAAAATTTAACGTATGGGCTAGAGCGTACAATTTCAGACGCTGAAATAATTGAAGCAACAAAGCAGGCAAATGCTCATGAGTTCATTATTAATTTTGACGATGGATACGATACAATGCTTGGTGAAAGAGGAGTAAACTTATCTGGAGGTCAGCGTCAACGAATTGCAATTGCAAGAGCGCTGCTTCGCAATCCTCAATTTTTACTTCTTGATGAAGCGACAGCAAGTCTTGATTCGGAGTCTGAAAAGCTTGTGCAAGAGTCGCTTGAACGAGTTATGAAAGGGCGAACTTCCCTTGTCATTGCACACCGCTTATCAACGGTTATAAGTGCTAATCAAATCGTAGTAATTGAAGATGGAGAAGTGACGGGGAATGGAACACATGAAGAGCTTCTAAGCACGCACACCTTTTATCGCCGCTTGGTTCAACAGCAGTTCCGAACAGAATCTTGATAATGTAAAAAGAGCGTACTAGAGTGGTAGTGCGCTTTTTTTAGTGGAAAATCACTATCTTTGTCGAAGGTCTTGTGAGACATCCTAGAACTATGATAGAGTGAACGTTAAAACCATTTACTGAAAAAAAGGGGGCTAGATAATGAAAGTAGGAGATAACGTTTTTTATAACAGTAAATCATATAAGCTTATTCATGTATATCGTAATGGAACATTAGAGCTTTTGTCGACCCAACAACCGGACTTTGGAAAGACCATTATTGTTGATGCTGCTAAAGTTAAAAATAACTGAGAGTGAGAAGTAACATGATTGAATTATAAAACCCCCTTTACCTTCAGCAAGGTGAAAGTAAAGGGGGGTAATCAGTTAAGCTTTTAGCTTTTTCACAAGTTCATCGCCCATCAGTTCTGAAGAGAACGGATCACGGCTTGTAACGATTTGGTCGTTAGCCCAAACAGCATACTCTTGTATGTCCTGCTTCTTCTAGCTTTAATAAAGGAGCAAATAGTTCTTCTACCCACCATCCAGTCTTATACTCTTTTTCTTCATATCCGCTTGATAATACGGCTAATATACGTGCCATGAAAAAGAGGCTGGGACATAAGTAATTCAGCTAATGATAAACCTGAACGATTGAGAGTTTCTCACTTTTAATCGTTCAGGTTTTTTGTTGATTGTGAAAACGTAGCGCAATGGAACGAACGTGTTCAGACAAACCAAAAAGATTGGAACAGCTATTGTTCGTCTCTTAGAAGCAATCATTTTGTTATGTCCCAAACTCAAGGATTGATCTTCTAGATATGTAATAGAAGTATGAAGTTGTTTAGGTATCTGTTGTGTTATAAACAAGATAGGAATGTTCAAGCTCTGTTTGAGTTTATGAAGCACTTCGTAAAATGAATGACTGTACTTATATGCAAGGCTATTTACAACTAGCAGAGAAGACATAAAAACACCTTCTTCTTTAAAACAAATCGAAATCATTATTATTTATAATAATAGACAGCTTATGTTTTGTAAATCATGAAATTTTGCAAAAACTTCATGATTTTCTCACATTTACAGTTTATAGTAAATAATGAGGGGATTATATGGAAGGGAGCGGTCAAATTGAACGCAAAGAAAATTGTATGTCTAGTAAGTATATGTGGTTTTCTAATGGGGTGTGGGGTAGATCAAGAGCAAGAAGCGAGTGCTGAACCTAAAATGCTAGATGTGAAGCTGAATGGTCCATCTGAAGTATCTAAAGATGAAACCGTTATCTTTAAAGCGGTTGTTACATATGGTGATGAGAAAGTTGAAAACGCAGATGACGTACAATTTGAAATTGAGAAAGAAAATGCAGAGGGACAAGGGGAAATGATTGAAGCAAAACATCGCAAGGACGGCATATACGAAGTGGAAACGGATTTTCAAGAGCCTGGAATTTATACAGTTCAATCGCACGTAACGGCAAAAGACTCTCATAATATGCCTAAAATACGTGTGGAAGTAAAATGAAGAGACTGAGACATAAGTAGTTCAGTCTCTATTATACCTGAACGATTGAGAGTTCATAACTTTTAATCGTTCAGGTTTTTTTGGTTGATTGTGAAAACAATGGTGGAAACAGGGTGGAATGGAGCGTAGGACACTCGACTCCTGCGGGAAAGAGAGGGAAAACGGAGATCCCGCAGCGCAGCGAGGAAGCTCAGGTTCCTCCCCGCGGAAAGCGAGTGGCCGTAGCGCAATGGAACGAACGTGTTGAGACAAATCAAAGAGATGGGAACAGCTAGTGTTCGTCTTTTAGAAGCAATCATTTTGTTATGTCCCAAACTCTCTATTGGAAAGATTCGTAAGGAAACGTAATTGTAACGGTAGTTCCTTGACCAAGATTACTTTTAAAGTTTAAGGTTCCATCGTGATAATGAATAATTTCCTTAGATATCGCTAATCCAAGGCCCGTACCACCTTTGTCGCGAGTCCGAGCTTTATCCGCTCTGAAAAAACGTTCTCCTAAGCGACTTAAATCTGCTTTTGATATGCCGATTCCCGTATCAGTTACGTTGATGTCAACTTTGTTTTCATCATGGGAAAGTGAGATGTCAATGTGTCCTTCCGCATTCGTGTAACGAATTGCATTATGAATCAGATTATAGAATACCTGTTTTAAACGGAGCTCATTTGCATTCATGATAATATCTTCATCTAAGTTGGCTGAAACTGTTAACCGCTTTTTAGCAATGCTAATGGCTAAAACGTCAAGCGTTTCATTAATAAGCTGTGCCAAAACAAGAGGCGACTTTGTCATGGTGAGCGTTTCGGATTGAAGCTGAGATAAGTCTAAAAGATCATGAACAAGTGCATTCATTCTTGTCGTTTCTCGTTGTATTACGTGCAAATAATCGTTTCGTTCTTGTTGGCTCATAGTTGAATCTTGTAAAAGTTCACTGTAGCCCTTTATATAGCTAAGCGGTGTGCGTAGTTCATGAGCGACGTTTGCAAGAAACTCACGCTTTTGTTCATCACTTTTTTTTAAGGAAGATGCCATGGAGTTAAACGCTTCAGCAAGGTGACCAACTTCGTCATTGCTGGTAGAAGGTATACGTATAGAAAAGTTTCCTTTTGCAATTTCATTTGAAAAAGTTTTCATTCGCTGTAATGGATTCACAATTGCTTTTGTAATCCGATTACCAATTAAATATAGAAAAATAAACGTAATAACTGCGACAATCGCTAAGATGTTTGCTGCTTTTGTAAAAACTTCATTCAATGAAGCTAAAGGGACATATAGGTAAACGATACCTGCTAGCTCATTTGTTTTTTGATCAATTAGCGGTACAATAGCACCAATAAGATTGCGTTCAAATTTTTCTTCGTAGCCTTTTTTAACAATGTATTCGCCTTTTAAGAGTTTTTTTCGTTCTGCTTTTGAAATAATAGGCTTATCTTCTTTAGAAAATGGAGAGTATCCACTCAGCTCTTCGGGATTATTAAAAATTAAAATTTCCGCTTCTGAGACTGTATTATGCCAGTTCACGTTTCCAATTAAAAAATCGGAAATTTTACCTGTGTGATAGTGAGCAGCAATTTGTTGGCCTTCTGCTACAAGTGAGCTTTCTGTTTTGTCTACATAGAGTGATTCGTAAAGAAACTGAATAAATAAAAATGAAAATACGATAGAAAAACATAGAAGGCCGCTTATTAATAAGCGGAGCTTGGTTGTTAGAGAAAGTGAAAGCTTTTTCATACTTCTGCTTTATAACCGATTCCCCATACGGTTTGAATCAAGTCACCTTCCGCTTTTAACTTTAAGCGCAGCGTTTTGATATGAGTATCAACGGTACGCTCACTTCCTAGGTAATCTAGTCCCCAAATTTGACGTAGCAGCTGTTCACGTGTGAAGGCTCGTCCAATGTGGTTGCATAAATAGACGAGTAGTTCATACTCCTTTAACGTCAGCGGTATCGCTTCATCATTTACATATACAGTTCGACCAAGCTTGTTGATTTTAACGTTTCCAAATCGCTGATAGACTTCAACTGAACGTGGAAGTGCAGTTGTACGGCGGAGGACAGCCTCAATACGTGCTATTAGTTCTCCGCTGCTAAACGGCTTAACAATGTAGTCGTCCCCTCCAATCTTTAATCCATGTATACGATCAAATTCATCTCCGCGTGCAGTCAAAAAGATGATTGGAATAGATGGGTGGACGCTTCTTATTCGTTCAGCTAATGTAAACCCATCCATGATTGGCATCATCACGTCGATGAGAATAAGGGAAGGAAGCATATGAGCTAATTCATCTAATGCTTCTTCTCCATTTGAAGCTTCGATGCACATATAGCCTTCTCGCTGAAGAGATAGCTTGATTAAATGTCGCATTTGTTGTTCATCATCGACAATTAATATAGTTGGCTTTTGCATTTTCATCATGCCCTTTCTCAGTATAAAGTTCTTCTTTTAGTATATCGGAAATATGTGAGAAATCAGTGAACTTTTGCAATCGTTTGCTTTATTGTAGCTTGTGAAGAGATTGTAATATAACGAAACAATTCTCTCTCAAAAACAAACCATGCCGTTTCTAAATAGTATAAGTTGTGAGAATACGTCCGTTCGATGGAGCTAGTTTTTTTAAATTGTGTTCCGAAGCAGCAAAAAAATATCCGAACTACCAAAAGTATTTAACTTTCTATAGTTCGGACCTAGCATTAACTGAAATATCTATGTCTCACCCTTATTAGTTAGCAGGGCTGTTTGTCAAATGTAATCGTTGCAACAGCATCGTGTAAGTGAATAGACTCTTCATTACGACATGATACAGTAAAGGCTTCTACAAATGGATACTCGTATAAGTCAGCAGCTACTAAGCGGACCATATCTTCAACAAATCGTGGATTTTCATATGCTTGTTCAGTGACCATTTTTTCATCTGGACGTTTAAGAATCGGGTGGATTTTAGCACTTGCGTTTGATTCGATGGCCTCTAATAAAGCATGTTTCCAGTCAATAGCATCATTGATTGAATCAGCTAACCGAACATCTACCGATACGTAGCCACGCTGGTTATGAGCGCTATATTCACTGATTTCTTTTGAACAAGGACAGAGTGTTTTTACAACAGCTGTTAATCCAACTTCAAACGTCACACCAGCTTCTTTTGTGTAAGAAACTTTCAAACGAGCTTCAGAATGGTTAAGACCTGATAATCCTGAAGAAGGTGCTACTTGGTCATAAAACCATGGAAATGAAATCTCTACTTTAGCATCAGGGATACGTAGGCGATCAGAGAGTTCCGTTACAAATGAAGTAAGGGAAGCAAACGTTAAATTCAACTCACTGCGCTTGCGATACTCTTCTAAAAGTTCCGTAAAGCGACTCATGTTTGTGCCTTTTGAATCCTTCGGAATAGAAGAAGTGAGAGTGAAAGTAGCGATTGTAGGCGTAGCTCCACCTGGGGCATATATGTTTACAGGTATTTTAACGTTGGAAACACCAACCGCTTGAATATCAAATAAAAAATCTTTCTTTTTATTTTGTAAATCAGCCATTTCTTCTTTTTTAGTGGGCTTTGTTTTTGGGCCAGGATCTACTGAACCGAATAGTTTATGGCGTTCTTGCTTTGAAGGTAAGTTTATTGTTGTCATCGTTGTCATGGCTCTTTCTCCTTTCACCTAAGAGAAGGTGGTCGCTAAAAATATGAATCTGGAAAAATTTTAACCTACTTTGTTCTTTTCTTGCAATGATTAATTTAGGAAAATGGAGTGCTCTGTGCCAAACAGGCATAAAGTTGCTCTATTTCTCATAAGGTGAACATAACATGAAAGTAGGACAAAGTATAGAAGGGTTATCTAAAGAAATTGATAATTAGATTCTTGTCATACATGTAGGTAGGACAAGAATTGAGGAGATTAGTAGATGAATACTTTTCTAAAAGGAACATTTATCTTAGCAGGAGCTGCTTTTGCAGGGGAGCTCATTGAATTTTTAGTGAATATGGTATTAGCACGAGAGCTTGGCAAAGAGGGAATGGGGATGTATATGACGGTTCTCCCTATTATTTTTCTCGTTGCCACAGTAGCAAATTTAGAGCTGCCGATTTCTATTTCAAAGTTTATTGCAGAACATAATCGACATGAGCATCGCAATATGATGAAGCATGCCACCACGTTTGCAACGGTATTAAGCCTCGTTATTTTTTTCGTCACGTTTGGTGTTGTTTCTTTTTTTCCTTTCTTTACACATTACCATCCCTACTTAAAGTGGGCCGTATTAATCTTTATTCCAATTGTCTCTTTCTCGGCCGTATTGAGGGGATATTTTACCGGAAAAAACAGTATGTCAACCATTGCGGTTTCAAACTTTATCCGAAAAGCCTTTCAATTAACAATCTTATTTGTTATTTTTCAAATGTTTCAGTTTACAGATGTGAAAACTTCTCTGTTCATTGCTATCTGTACCCTAATTGGAACAGAAGCTGTTATCTTACTTTATTTTTTTATCACGTATGTGACTCAATTGAACGTCATTACAAGAGGGCATAGAGCACAATTAACCCCTCAAGATGTTCGAAAGAAGCTACTGAGCGTTTCGTTGCCAACAACTGGTTTGCGCTTGTTTAATGCGATTTGTAATGCTATCCAGCCATTTTTGATTAAGCATGCTCTTATTTTGTCAGGGATGACGCTTAGCGGTGCAACGCAGCACTTTGGGATGCTCACAGGAGTAGCGATGAGCATTGGGTTTTTTCCAGCATTTTTTGCTCATTCTCTTTTAATAGCTCTTATTCCTGCGGTATCTGAAGCACACGCAAAGGATCAAGAAAAGCAATTGCAAAAGCTTCTTCTTCAAAGTATGCAGCTTACGTTTATTTACGGTATTCCATCTGTTTTGGCTATGTATATTTTTGCGGAGCCATTAACGAGCTTATTCTTTCATTCCACAGAAGCTGTTTTTTATCTGCAGGCACTGTGGCCATATTTTCTGTTTCATTTCTTTGCCATTCCGCTTCAAGCCTACTTAATTGGGTTAGGGTACGTGAAAGATGCGCTATTTCATACGATTTGGTCTCACGTTGTTTCCTTTTCACTTATGTTTGTACTCGGTTCGCAGCCAACGATTGGTATGACAGGAGTTATTATCGGTATGAATGCTGGTATCGTTGTATTGACGCTTTTACACTACGTCACAATCTGTCGAGTCATTAACGTTTCGTTTTTTTCGCTTAAAAAACATAAAACAATTTTATAAAAAATGAGGGTGGGACATAACAAAACAAATTTTCAAAAAAGACGAACAATCCCTTTTCTCACCTCTTTACGTTGTCAGAACACGTTCGTTCCATTGCGCTACGGCCACTCGCTTTCCGCGGGGAGGAACGTGAGCTTCCTCGCTGGGCTGCGGGATCTCAGTTTTCCTTCTGTTTCCCGCAGGAGTCGAGTATCCTACGATCCATTCCACCCTGTTTCCAACATTGTTTGCACAATCAACAAAAAACCTGAACGATTGAAAGTGAGGAGCTCTCAACCGTTCAGGTTTAACATTGGCTGAATTACTGATGTCCCAGCCTCTTTTAGATTTACCAACTATCCATAATAGATTTAAATAATTTAGCAGGGTCTTCGCCACCACCGCTTGTTAATTTCTTTCTTTTCTCATCAGTTTTCTGTTTTTCAAACCCTGTATGAATAGAGATGACAGCTTCGTCCGTATAGCCAACAAACCAAGCGTCTCCATAATCTTGGGTTGTACCAGTTTTACCAGCGGCATCCTTAGAAGAACGAGCGTTAGCTCCTGTACCATAGCTTTTTTCAATAACATCTTCAAGCATGGACGTCATTGTATCCGCGTTTTGTGGACTCATGACTTCTTCTGTTTCAATCTCTGGTTCTTGTTCTTCGCCACCGCGCATTTGAATCTTTTTAATCGCATAAGGCTTCGTCATTTTCCCTTCGTTTGCAAAGACTGAGTAGCCTTGCGCTAATTGAAGAGGAGAGAAAGTCGTTGTGGTTCCTCCTAAAGCTAGCGATAAGTTTCGATCTTTATCAGTTAAAGGAAGTCCAGCTTTTTCCATAAAGCCGAACGAATCTCTAAAGCCAATGTCGTTTAAAAGCGATACGGCTGTTGTATTGACTGAACGAGCAATGGCTTCTCGCATCGGTATTTCTCCAAGATAGCGACCGCTTGCGTTTTGAGGCTTATAGCCATTAAAGTCTACCGGCTCATCCACAAGAGTAGTTGTTGGGCTGTAGTCGCCAGTTTCAAGCGCAGGCCCATAAACAGCAAGTGGCTTAATAGCTGATCCAGGCTGGTAACCGATTGTAGCTCGGTTTAGTCCGTTTGTTTGATAATTTCGCCCACCGTAAATAGCTGATATACCGCCTGTTTTTGGATTGATAGCAGCGATTCCAACTTCTACTTTGTGTGATGCCGTATCGTCTGCAAACACGTGATTAGTTACGGAGCGATTAATGGATTCCTGTAGAAGTGGGTCGAAATCAGTATAAATTTCGTAGCCGCCTTTGTATAAATCTTCTGCCGTAACACCATACGTTTTCTCAGCTTCACGAACAACATAGTCTACGAAAGCTTGATGACTATTTCGTTGCTTAAACGTTACGTCAGGCTTGACAATCCGTTCATTGATAGCTTGATTATACTCATCTTGCGTAATGACTTCTTGATCTAACATAAGCTGGAGAACGACGTTTCGACGCTTGGTTGCTTCTTCTGTGCTACTAGCAGGTGAGTATGTGCTTGGCGCTTTTGGAAGTCCAGCTAGCAGTGCCGCTTCACCAACGCTTAATTGGGATACGTCTTTGTTAAAGTAAAGCTGAGATGCGGCTCCAATACCATATACGCCGCTACCAAAATATATTTGATTCATATATAGTTCTAAAATTTGATCTTTTGAAAACTGCTTTTCAAGTCCGATTGATAAAAACATTTCGTCAAACTTGCGCTTAAACGTTTTATCGTTAGATAGATATAAGTTTCGTGCAAGTTGTTGGGTGATAGTACTTGCACCCTCAGCTTTGCTCATCGTGATGACATTTTTAAACACAGCACGCGCAATTCCCTGCATGTCAATTCCAAAATGGTCATAAAAGCGACGGTCTTCTGTTGCAACAAATGCCATTTTGACATGATCAGGCACTTCGTCAATGGACACATTTTGTCTTGGAACCGTCTTATATAATTCATCAAGTGGTCGATTATTTTTGTCGTAAATGACAGTGCTTTGTACAGCCTGCAGCTTGCTGTATGATAAGCTAGCTGTTTGTTCAAATTGCTTTAACACATAAGTGACACCAAGAAGGATCACTAGAATAACGGTTAAAACAGCGAGAATAAATTTTCTCATGGTTTCTCACTCCACACTAATTAATAATTCCGTGTTCAATAAGATAGAGCTTTAACTTCTATCCTTATGGTAAGTTAGCACATAGAGTGTAAGCATGAAGAGAAAGGGTTTTTGATAACCTTAATCATGGCATGTCCTTTATGTAGCTTATTGACAACGGTGGTTGTTTGTTTCACTAGAGATGGTTTAACTAGTTACTCTTTTTAATTGTTAAGGTTGGTTTACACTTGTACGCATACTTATTGAAGAGGTTGCCTATACTTATCGGCATAATCTTATTCAATAGTACAGTCTTCTACAACAAAAGAAGTTAAATTTTTCTTGTTTACAACAAACTTAAACAAGACGGATACATCTTGCATTTAGTGTACCCATAAATTTTGGTTTGTCAAATAAAACAATATCTAATACGCTAGGTATTGCTTCTTCATGCGTTATTTTAAATAGTAAAAGTAATCGTTCAACACTAGGTCATTTACTACTATCGGTACAATATAGAAAATATTAACAGGAGAAAGGGGGGTTATTACAAAAAGCTGTGAAATGTTGAGCAACAGTAAAATTAAAAGATAAGAGAAAACCTTGTAATGAATAATTAGTCATGCGATGTATGGACTATTCAATGCGTAATTGATAAGAATTTGCCGTTTTAAGTGCTTGTTAGTATGTTCAATTTATTTAAGGCTATGCATTGAGCAACACCTTTACATTTATAAGAAGAGTTCGTATAATAATAAATATCTTTAATTCGAGATATTTATATGCAGAGGAGTGAAGAGAGAGATGAAACATATCTTTAAACAAGGAATAAATAGTAAAAAGCCAGTTTTGCTAATGCTTCACGGAACGGGTGGAACAGAAGAGGATTTGTTGCCAATTGCAGAAATGATTGACCCTGAAGCGTCTGTGTTATCGGTTAGAGGGAGCGTATTAGAACAAGGGATGCCGAGATTTTTTAAGCGTTTAAGAGAGGGTGTTTTTGATATAGAAGATTTAGCAGTTCGAACAAAAGAGCTAAATAATTTCTTAGACGAAGCAGCTGAAGAATATGCCTTTGATAGGAAGAATATTATAGCAATCGGTTATTCAAACGGTGCTAATATTGCGGGGAGCTTACTGTTTCACTATGAACAGTCATTAAAAGGTGCAGTGCTTTTCCACCCGATGGTACCAAGAAGAGATATTAAAGTACCTAATGCACAAGGTATTCCGATTTTTATTGGTGCAGGAGTAAACGACCCAATTTGTCCAGCGGACGAAACGAAAGAATTAACAACACTTCTTCAAGGTGCAGGAGCTACTGTCGACGTTCACTGGGAGTCTTTTGGTCATCAGCTTACGCGAACAGAAGTAGAAGCGGCAAAAGCATGGTATAGACGCATTCATGAAAGTAAATAAAAAGAAGCTGAGACGTAACTATTTCAGTTAATGATAAATCCGAACTAGTAAGAGTTAGCTCTTTTATGGTTCGGATTTTTTGTTGATTCGTCTTTAAGAAGAGCTCATTTAGTTATATCCCATCCTTTTTTTGAGTTGCACAGTACTATCAAGCTTGTTAGGATGAAAATGTTTAAAAAATGAAACAAAAGACTTAGAAAAACGTTATAATGAAAGAATATTAAGGATGAGGTAATTTGGAATGATTGTAATAAAATGGTTTTTGGTTGTTTCATTAGTAATTGGATTTTGTTGGCTTTTGTATGCAGTATTCCCAACCTATTTATACCGGTGGTTTCATCCAAACGTATATATAAATGTAAAGAGAGCTCAATCATTTGCTTTAACATTTGATGATGGGCCTCACAGAGAATATACGGTTCAGATTTTAAATTTGCTAAAAGAACATGAAATGAAAGCAACTTTTTTTGTAGTAGGGTCAATTGCAGAAGAACAACCCGATCTACTTAAACGAATGGTCATGGAAGGGCATGAAATTGGTATCCATCATTATAATCATGTAAGTGCCTGGTTTTTAACACCAGGTCGATTAAAGAAAGAAATTCAAATGTGTAAAGATGTTATTATAGAAGCAGCTGGAGTAGAGCCCATATTTTATCGTCCGCCATGGGGGCACTTGAATTTATTTAGCATTTGGTGTGCAAGACCTTGCCGTACAATTATTTGGTCTAATATATTTGGAGATTGGTCGCTTAAGAAAACAAAAAGAGCATTAGAAGCTGAGATGAAGAGTAAATTAAAACGTGGCGCAGTCTATGTGTTGCATGATAATGGAGAAACAAAAGGAGCAGATGAAAAAGCACCAGAGCATACAATTGGTGCTTTGAGAGAATTCATTCCATATGCCAAGCAGCACAAGATGAATAGTAAGACGCTCTCTGAATTACAAAAGGAAGGAACAAGCACGTGGAATTAACAATGGTGTCGCATTATATTAATGCATTTGGTTATACCACAATATTTTTAATTTTATTTTGCGGGATTGTTGGTATTCCAGCTCCTGAAGAGTCATTCTTAATTATTCTTGGAATGTTTATTGCAAAAGGCCAGCTGTTGTTGTATTCATCAACAATCTATGCCTGCCTAGGTGTTATCGCTGGTATGCTGGTAGCTTATGCGCTGGGTAGATATGCAGGAGTCCCATTCTTTAGTAAGTATGGAAAGTATGTTGGACTAACTGAACCAAAATTAAAAGCTGCTCGTGAGAAGTTTCATAAGCATGGAAAGTGGACAATTTTATTTGGCTTATTTATTCCTGGTCTTCGGCAAATTAGCCCGTACCTTGCAGGAATTAGTCATTATCCTTTTTTATTATATGTTTGTTTTTCCGTAATAGGCGGAATTGTATGGGTACTATCTTTTTTATTACTAGGCTATTTTGTTGGAGATCAAGTTCATATTTCAATTATTGTCGGGGGAGCCATTTTATTTTTTGTTGTTTACGTTATACTACAGCTGCGAAAAAAGCGAAGCACCCGCTTTAAAGGGAGTGATCATTCATGAAAAAGATTTTATTTTTGCCCTTGTTTAAGATGGCATCTGGACATCATCAGGTAGCGGATGCTGTAATGGAAATAATCGTGGCAAATTATAAGCAAATTTCTGTGAAAAAGATTGATTGCCTAAGTTACTGGAGCAAACCTCTTGAACAGTTAATTTCATCTTTATATATGAAATGGATTTCTATGTTTCCAAAGCAGTTTGAGAAATTTTATCACGAACACGTCTATAAAGTGGAGAATCATACATGTGATGATTTTGTTGTTAAGAGCTGGCCGATTATTGAATACAATATGAAGCGGTTAGTTGAGTCTGAGAAGCCAGACGTTATTGTTTGCACTCACAGCTTTCCTTCGCGTGTCATTAGCGGATTGAAAGAAAAAGGAATCATTGATACACCCCTTGTTAATATCTATACTGACTTTTTAGTAAGCGATGTGTGGGGGAAAAATGGTGTAGATATTCATTGTGTACCTGATAAGGAAACAAAAAACTTTTTACAAAGTATTCACGATGTGCCTGCTCGTAACATTTATGTGACTGGAATTCCAGTTCATGCTGCTTTTACGAATAAACGAATAGACTCAAAATCTGAAAAGATGATTCTAATAGCTGGAGGGAATGCGGGGCTTGGTAATGTAAAACAAATGCTTAGCTCTGTTCCCTACGATAGTATTTATCAATATGTGGTACTATGCGGAAACAACAAAAAGCTATTTCAAGAGCTCGTAAAGTTAAATCATCCAAGCATTACACCCCTTCCGTATATTGCTTGCAGAAAAAGAATGAATTGCTTATATGAACAAGCTAGTGCAGTTGTGACAAAAGCGGGTGGTGTTACCATTAGTGAAGCTTTACGTAAACGCCTACCGATTTTTATTCATTCTTCACTTCCAGGACAAGAACAAGTTAATATTCAAACGTTAAAAAGAAAGGGTTTATTGATGCCTCTTAACAAAGCACAGCTGCTTGAAGATCAGTTGGTGGAAGTGCTTGAAAATGATGTGCAGCGCAACCGGCTACTACGAAGAATGGATGAATACATTGAAAGCATTGAGTACTCGGTTTCTGACGTATTGGCGAACCAGTTTCATCTATATGAATACGAAACAACAAAGAGTCGGTTATAAAGCAGAAAAATATTGAAAAAAGAAAATGTTCGTTATACTAAGAAGCGAATGAATTAAAATGAAAAAGGAGTTCTGAAAAATGAACGAAGTTATTGAAACAATTTTAAGTCATCGCTCTGTTAGAAAATACCAGGATAAACCTTTAACGAATGAGCAAATTCATAAGATCGTAGAAAGTGCTCAAGCAGCGTCCACATCAAGCTATATACAGGCATATTCAATTATTGGAGTTAAAAATCAACAAACCAAGAATCGCTTAGCTGAATTAGCGGGTAATCAACCGTATGTTGCTCAAAATGGTCACTTGCTTATTTTTTGTGCAGACCTGCATAGGCATGATGTTATTGCTCAAATAGAAGGTAAAGATTTATCTGAGTCCCTTGAAAGTGCCGAAAAATTCATGGTTGCTTTAATAGACGCAGCTTTAGCAGCTCAAAATGCTTCGGTTGCTGCGGAGTCAATGGGCCTTGGAATTTGTTATATTGGCGGCCTTCGAAATCAACTTCAAGACGTTCAAGAATTATTAAAGCTACCTGGTCGCGTACTGCCTCTATTCGGTTTAACGATTGGATATCCGGCTGCTGATACGGATAAAAAGCCTCGTTTACCTCAAGCTAATGTGTATCATGAAGAAGTATACGAGCAAGATCAAAATAAGTTTATTGAAGAATTAAAAGCCTATGATGAACAAATTTCTTCTTATTATAATGAGCGTACGAATGGAAAAAGAAACGATACGTGGACTGGTCAAATGGCTCATATGCTATCGAACCCAACGCGTATGTATATGAAAGAGTACGTAGAGAAGCAAGGCTTTAATAAAAAATAAATAACCAGTTATATGCAATTGATGAAATGCACCCTAGTTGTTAGAGATTTCTAGCAATTAGGGTGCATTTTTTATGAATAAAAAGGAATAGGAGGGTTTTGTTTGTAAAAAACAACAAATAAATAGAAATTGTTGAAGCATATGGACAAATTATCAGAAATATTACAGTTTCATGTTAAAAAAGCGTTATTTTTGTAATGGAAGTTGAATGTTCCTGTAATGGCTGTGCAATCTCTAGGTGATATCATTCAATCATTGAGTAAATAAGGAGGTATTCGTAAATGAAGAAATTTATATTTACTCTAGGAACAACAGCAATCCTTTCAGCAGGATTTGCAGGTGGAGCATCTGCAAGTGGAAACGACACGTATCAAGTCCAAAAAGGTGATACGTTATGGAGTATCGCTCAAAACCACGATGTGAGCGTTGACGAATTAAAAGATGCAAATAACTTAATATCAACGATTATTCATCCAGAACAAAATTTAAATGTATCAATCATAAAAGAAATTACACATAAAGTTGAGCGCGGCGATACATTATGGTCAATCAGCCAAAAGTATGGCGTAACAGTAGAGCAAATTAAAGCTTGGAACGGATTAGGAAATGATCTTATCATTCCAGGTCAGGTCTTTGCTATTGAAACAAGTGGAGGTTCACAAGCTGTAGCACAACCAGCTCCAGCACCAAAAGCTGAACCAGTGCAAGAAGCTGCGCCGGCGCCTAAAGAAGAACCAGCCGAACAACCGGCACCAGAAGCTGAACAAAAACAAGAGCCAGCTCAGGAAGCTGCTGCACCAGCCCCGCAACCTGAGCCAGCTAAAGAAGAACAACCTGCTGAACAATCACAACAGAGCGGTAAGCAGTTAACAGTTGAAGCAACTGCGTATACAGCTAGCTGTGAAGGATGTAGCGGTGTAACTGCTACGGGAGTAGATTTGAAAGCAAATCCAAACCAAAAAGTAATTGCTGTAGATCCTAGCGCAATCCCATTAGGTTCAAAAGTATATGTTGAAGGCTATGGAGAAGCAATCGCTGCTGATACTGGCGGAGCGATTAAAGGTAATAAAATCGACGTATTTGTTCCTGCGCAAGCTGATGCAGAGCAATGGGGTCGTAAAACAGTTAACATTACAGTATTAGATTAATAGTGTATAAGAAAAAAGAGATGTCTGATTTCAGGCATCTCTTTTTTATGATTACATACAGAAAACGAATAATCTACAAAAAAACATCTTTAATATTAGCGCTTTCTGGGAAAGGTTTCAAAAAACACCTTGATTTTGTCAGAAAATTTATTATAATTAGAAATATCATCATATGTGAGGAAAAATAACATGATGATGTGAAGGGAGGTTTATACATAAAAAGCTTCTCATGGCGGTGAGAAGCTTGAATTGGGCATAACAAATTGGGGTATGTATGCCTAATTCTAATTATAACACAAATAATTAGAATGTGATAAGGAGTGGCACAATTGAAACCAATCAGTTGGAAAACAGTTTTATCAGCTATAGCAGTCTCAACGCTTGTTCTTGCAGGTTGCGGGAAAACAACTAGTACAGAAGGGCAAAAAGCGATGATAGATACATCTGGGGACACTGTGAAAGTGGGGGTTTTACATTCACTAAGTGGAACCATGTCTATTAGTGAAGTTTCATTGCGCGATGCAGAATTGATGGCCATTGATGAAATAAATGCATCAGGAGGAGTGCTTGGTAAAAAAATTGAGCCTGTAATTGAAGATGGAGCTTCTGATTGGCCTACGTTTGCTGAAAAGGCAAAAAAACTTTTGCAAAAAGATCAAGTAGCAACAATCTTTGGAGGATGGACGTCAGCGAGTCGTAAAGCGATGCTGCCTGTAGTTGAACAAAATAACGGCTTGTTATGGTACCCAGTCCAATATGAAGGAATGGAGTCATCACCTAACATATTCTATACGGGCGCCACAACTAACCAGCAAATTGTACCTGCTGTCACATGGTTGCTTGAAAATAAAGGAAAAAAAGTTTTTCTAATAGGTTCAGACTATGTGTTTCCACGAACAGCTAACAAAGTCATTAAATCTCAGTTGAAAGCAGAAGGAGGCGCGTTAGCTGGGGAAGAATATACACCTCTTGGGCACACAGATTATAGCACGCTAATTAGTAAAATTAAAGACGCGAAGCCTGATGTAATATTCAATACATTAAACGGTGACAGTAATGTTGCTTTCTTTAAACAATTAAAAGATGTTGGTATTACTTCTGCTGATATTCCGGTACTATCTGTAAGCGTAGCAGAAGAAGAGATAAGAGGAATTGGTGCCTCTGTATTAGAGGGGCATTATGCATCTTGGAATTACTATCAAACAACAGACACTCCCGAAAATGAAGAATTTGTAGCAAACTATAAAAAGAAATACGGAGATGACCGCGTAACTGGTGACCCAATAGAAGCTGCCTATACAGCAGTATATTTATGGGCCAAAGCGGTGGAGAAAGCAGGAAGCTTTGAGATTGATAAAGTGAAGAAAGCAGCTGATGGAATTGAATTTAATGCGCCGAGTGGAGTAGTGAAAATAGAAGGAGCTAATCAGCATATCTGGAAAACAGCTCGAATCGGTCAAGTGCAAGCTGACGGTCAGTTTAAAGAAGTATGGAAATCCGGTGAATCGATTAAGCCTGATCCATACCTTGAAAGCTATGAATGGGGAGCTTCACTCAGCAATAAAAAATAGTGATTACTAAGCTTTCAAAAGATAAGATGTGCTAAGTATACATCTTATCTTTTGAAGATAGAAAGGAGTCATTTTATTGTCCGTTTTTATTATACAGCTCTTTAATGGATTAAGTTTAGGGTCAATCATGCTTCTTATTGCGTTAGGACTTGCGATTACGTTTGGACTAATGAATGTAATTAATATGGCGCATGGCGAATTAATTATGGTGGGTGCCTACACTACTTATGTGGTACAACAAATTGTTTCTTCATATTTACCTCAGCAAATGCTTGCTTATTATTTTATTCTAGCAATTCCTTTAGCATTTTTAATCAGCGCAGTATTAGGAATAATCATTGAAAAGACCGTCATTCGTTTTTTGTATGATCGTCCGTTAGATAGTTTGCTAGCCACGTGGGGAGTGAGTTTAATTTTACAACAAGCGGCTCGTTCTATATTTGGAGCGCCGAATGTAGCAGTTAAGACACCCGATTGGCTAGACGGTGGATTTAGTATTCTTGGGGCAACTCTTCCGTATAAAAGGCTTTTTATTTTAGCATTAGCTGTTTTTAGCATAGTTGGCCTTTCTTATTTCCTTTATAAAACAGCAGTTGGTCGAAAAATGAAAGCCGTTATGCTTAATCGAGAAATGGCTTCTTGCTTAGGGGTTTCAACCAAGAAGGTAGATAGCTATGCCTTTGCGTTAGGTTCAGGTTTTGCGGGCCTTGCAGGTTGCGCACTCACAGTTATTGGACCAATTGGACCTTCAATTGGTACCAACTATATTATTGATGCGTTTATGATTGTAATATTAGGTGGGATTGGCAAGCTGACAGGAACAGTGATTGGCGCCTTAGGAATTGGGATTTTAAGTACAACGATTGAATATACAACGAGCGCCACCATTGCAAAAGTAATTGTGTTTGCACTAATTATTGCATTTTTACAATGGAAGCCGTCTGGGCTTGTAAGTATGCGAACACGCTCATTGGATTAAAGGAGGATTATCCATGAAATTTAATCGCACATATGCTATATATATCGTTGTACTTATTGGCTTTCTAGTAGCACCACTTTTCCTGCAAGAGTTTCGTTTGGGTTTATTAGCGAAGTTTTTATGCTATGCCATTGTGGCAATAGGAATTTCTTTAATATGGGGCTATACAGGTATTTTAAGCTTAGGGCATGGCGTGTTTTTTGGACTAGGAGCTTATTGCATGGGCATGTATCTAAAGCTAGAAGGTTCGACTACTGGTCTTCCAGATTTTATGGAGTGGAGTGGCGTTACGACTCTTCCTGCTTTTTGGAAGCCGTTTACGAACCCCGTATTTGCAATTGGTGCAGGGATCATAGTACCAATGCTGTTAGCAACAGTTCTTGGTTACTTTACGTTTAAAAATCGCATCCGTGGGGTTTATTTTTCGTTAATTTCTCAAGCAGTTGTTGTCGTTGTAGTCACTTTATTTATTGGAAAACAAGATTTAACAGGAGGAACAAATGGTCTTACCAGCTTTTATACATTTTTGGGGATGTCATTAGCGGATTCTTTTGTTCAACAAATTCTTTACTTTGTCACAGTAGGTGTATTGGCAATTGTTTTTGCACTTTCCATCTGGCTAACTAAAAGTAGAGCTGGGAAAGTATTAATGGCTATACGAGATGGTGAAAACCGCGTTCGTTTTCTAGGTTTTAATCCAACTTCTTATAAAGTGTTTGTATATTCTTTATCAGCTGCTTTTGCTGGTGTAGCAGGTATGTTGTTTGTTCTTCAGGTAGGGATTATTTCACCTGCAATGATGGGCATAACGCCATCTATCGAAATGGTTTTATGGGTAGCGATTGGAGGGCGACATTCTCTTCTTGGTGCTGTGTTTGGTGCTATCTTTACAAATGGTGCGAAAAGTTTATTTAGCGAGACATACCCAGATATTTGGCTAATCCTTTTAGGTTTATTGTTTATTGTAGTCGTGTTGTTCTTACCGAATGGTATGGCTGGACTTGTTCAATCAATACAGAACAAATTTAAAAAGCTTAAATCTAGAAAGGAGAAATCTCATGAGCCAGATACTATGGTGCGATAATGTTATGGTTGATTTTGATGGATTCAAAGCCTTGCAGGGTGTGGACTTAATGATTGAACCGAATGAAGTGAGGTTTTTAATTGGTCCTAACGGGGCTGGGAAGACAACAATTTTAGATGTCATCTGTGGGAAAACAAAAGCAACATCTGGAAGAGTTTTGTTTGAAGAGGTGGTTAACCTTGGAAGCCTTCAAGAACATAAAATTGTTCAAAAGGGAATTGCAAGAAAGTTTCAAAACCCTTCTATCTTCTCACAGTTAAGTGTGTTTGAAAATTTGGAACTATCAATCAGGCAAAAAAGAAATCTCACCTCTGTTTTATTTGCCAGAATGACTGGAGAGACAAAAAATCATATTGAAAAAGTACTTGAGCAAATTGGTTTGCAAGACTTCGTATACAAGCAAGCTGGAGAGTTATCACATGGGCAAAAGCAATGGCTAGAGATTGGAATGCAGCTTATGCAAAACCCAAGCTTGTTACTTCTAGATGAGCCCATTGCTGGAATGACTGGGAAAGAACGAGAAAAAACCGGTGAATTAATGCATGAGATCTCCGCGTCATGTTCTGTACTTGTAGTGGAGCACGATATGGATTTTGTCAGAAAGTATTCTAAGCAAGTTACGGTCATGCATGAAGGGAAAATACTTTGCGAAGGTAATATGACAGATGTTCAAGAAAATGAGCACGTTCAAGAAGTATACCTTGGGAGGAGGAAGCAAACATGCTAAATGTAGCAAATCTACAAGCGGGGTATGATGAAACCACGATCTTACGTGACGTTTCAATTAAAGTTGAAAAAGGAAAAATTATTGCAGTTCTTGGGCGTAATGGAGTTGGAAAAACAACGTTAATGAAAACACTAATGGGTTTACTGAAGCCGAGTGCAGGAGATGTTGTTTGGAGAAATCACTCCGTAAAAGGTCTTAGACCAGAGCAGCGAGCAAAAAAAGGGATAGGTTATGTTCCTCAAGGAAGGGATATCTTTTCAACATTAACAGTAGAGGAAAATTTATTGTTAGGTCTTGAAGCGCTTCAAAAAAAACCAAAAAAAGACGTTATTCCATCACATGTGTTTGAGCTGTTTCCAGTTCTTCATGAAATGTTACAGAGGAAAGGAGGTGATTTAAGCGGTGGTCAACAGCAGCAGCTTGCGATTGCCCGTGCTTTAGTAGGAAATCCTGAACTTTTGTTGCTGGATGAACCAATGGAAGGAATACAACCCTCTATTGTTCAGCTTATTGAAAGGGTCATTATTAAAATTGCTAGAGAACAAGGTGTTGGCATCGTTTTAGTAGAGCATAACGTAGATTTAGCACTAGCTTGTTCGGACTTTTTTTACATTTTAGATCATGGTCGAATTGTTGCACAAGGAGATTCAAAAAATGTGAACTTAGAAGCTATTCAAAAGCATTTAGTAGTATAGAAAGGGAGGTTTAAATGAAACTCACACAACGAGAGCAAGAAAAACTTATGGTGGTTGTCGCTGCAGACCTTGCGAGGCGTAGGCAAAAGCGGGGGCTAAAACTGAACTATCCAGAAACAGTTGCCGTTATTACATATGAAATAACAGAAGGCGCCAGAGATGGTCGAACTGTTGCCGAATTAATGCAGCTCGGAACACAAATCTTGTCACGAGATGATGTAATGGAAGGTATTCCTGAAATGATTCATGATATTCAAGTAGAAGCAACGTTTCCAGATGGAACAAAACTTGTGACGGTACATGATCCAATTCGATAGGGGGGAGAAGAAGTGATTCCCGGAGAATACAAGTTACGTAAAGATGAAATTGTTTGTAACAAAGATAAGGGTATAGTCGAGATGTTAGTAACCAACCGAGGTGATCGTCCTATTCAAGTGGGATCTCATTTTCATTTCTATGAAGTTAATTACGGATTAGAGTTTAACCGTAAAGAAGCGTTTGGCTATCACTTGAATATTCCTGCTGGTACGGCCGTTCGCTTTGAACCAGGTGATCCTAAAAATGTACAGCTTGTACCCTTTTCAGGATCACAGCATGTATATGGATTAAATAATAAAACAAATGGACCCACGGGCCAGCTAAAAGAGGAGTAGGTCGAACATGAGCTTTAAAATGTCAAGAAAACAGTATGCAGATATGTTTGGGCCGACGGTTGGAGACGCTGTAAGGCTAGCGGATACCGACCTTTTTATTGAAATTGAACAGGACTTTACAACCTATGGTGATGAAGTGAAGTTTGGGGGAGGAAAAGTCATCCGTGATGGGATGGGACAGCATCCTCTTGCGACAAGAAGTGAAGCAGCAGATCTTGTTTTTACGAATGCCATCATCATGGATTATACGGGGATATACAAAGCAGATATTGGTGTAAAAGATGGCATGATTCAAACCATTGGAAAAGCGGGAAATCCACTATTAATGGATGATGTTGATCTTGTTATTGGGGCTAGTACAGAAATTATTGCTGCGGAAGGAAAAATTGTGACGGCTGGAGGAATTGATGCGCACATTCACTTTATCTGTCCACAACAAATTGAAACCGCCTTATCGTCTGGAGTAACAACAATGATTGGAGGAGGGACAGGTCCTGCAACGGGAACAAACGCGACGACGTGTACACCTGGAGCGTGGTATATCGAGCGGATGCTAGAAGCAGCTGAGGCTTTTTCCATGAATTTAGGCTTTTTAGGTAAAGGGAATGCATCAGCAAAAACGCCTCTTATCGAACAAATTGAGGCTGGAGCGATTGGCCTTAAGCTTCATGAAGATTGGGGTACCACCGCATCAGCAATCGATACAAGCCTGCAAGTTGCGGATGAATATGATGTACAGATTGCGATTCACACAGATACGCTAAATGAAGGTGGGTTTGTCGAAGATACGATGAGAGCAATTGGAAATCGTGTTATTCATACGTATCATACGGAAGGAGCAGGTGGTGGACATGCACCTGACATTATGAAGATGGCAAGCTTTAAGAACATTCTGCCGTCATCAACGAATCCAACTAGACCGTATACGATTAACACTCTAGAAGAACATTTAGATATGCTGATGGTTTGTCATCACCTAGATCCTTCTGTACCAGAAGATATTGCATTTGCAGATTCCCGTATTCGTAAGGAAACGATTGCAGCTGAAGATATTCTGCATGACCTTGGAGTTTTTAGCATGATCTCTTCTGATTCGCAAGCAATGGGTCGTGTTGGTGAAGTGATTACGAGAACGTGGCAAACAGCAGATAAGATGAAAAAGCAAAGAGGAAAACTAAAAGGTGATAACGGTATTGGTGATAATGAACGGATTAAGCGATATATCGCAAAATATACAATTAATCCAGCTATCACCCACGGCATTTCAGAATACGTAGGTTCAGTAGAAGTTGGTAAGCTTGCAGACTTAGTCGTTTGGGATCCAGCGTTTTTTGGTGTGAAGCCAGAGTTGATTATTAAAGGCGGAATGATTGCTCACAGTCAAATGGGTGATCCTAATGCCTCTATACCTACTCCTCAGCCGGTTCTATATCGCCCGATGTTTGCTTCTTTCGGGAAAGCACGCAGTAAAACGTCGATAACATTTATCTCGCAAGCTGCATATAACCGAGGAGTACATCGAACCTTGGGATTGGAGAAACGGATTAAGCCTGTAAAAGGGATTCGTTCACTAAGTAAAACGGACATGAAGCTAAATGGTGAAATGCCTAAAATTGATGTGGATCCACAAACGTACGAAGTGCGAGTGGATGATGAATTAATTACGTGTGAGCCAGCAGAAGTATTGCCTATGGCACAACGATATTTTTTATTTTGAGGTGAAAACAAACAATGTTAATCGAGCAAATTGTTGGAAATGTCGCTACGCTAGAAAAGAAAGCGCCACATATTGAAAAAGTGTATTTAGAAAGTGATCATCTATTAAAGCGCGTGCAGCGAGTTGTGACCGATCACGGTAAAGAACTAGGAATTCGTTTGAAAGACAATCGTGAGCTTGTAGATGGTGATGTGCTTTATATGGATGAGAAGAATATGATTGTTATTCAAGTAATAGCAGATGACTTATTAACGATTCAACCCACAAGTATTAAGCAGATGGGGGAGATTGCTCATCAGCTTGGAAACCGGCATCTGCCAGCTCAATTTGAAGAAAACGAAATGCTTGTTCAATATGATTATTTAGTCGAAGAGCTTCTTAACGAGCTAAGCATTCCGTATAAGCGTGAAAAAAGAACGGTTCAAAAAGCATTTAGACATATTGGACATAGTCATGACTAATCAACTGTTAGCGCTTGTACAGCTGTGTGATTCAAACTTTCCATCCGGCGCTTTTTCACATTCATTTGGCATGGAAACCTATATTCAAAAAGAGCGAATTATAAATGCTGTTACGTTTTCAGAAGCTCTTAGTACGTATGTTGAAACACAGCTTACTTATACAGATGGGTTAGCTTGCCGACTGGCATATGAATTTGCTTCAGAAGGGCATCTTCAGAAAATAAAGGAATTAGATCAAGAGCTGTATGCACTGGCGCTAGCAAAAGAAACGAGAGAAGGGACAAGGAGAATTGGTCAGAGAATGGTCAAGCTTTGCGTCGATCTGTTTGGTGGGAAGCTTTTAGAATGCTACGAACAAGAGATTCAGCGGAAGGAGTGTTTTGGTCATCCATCAATTGTTTTTGCCATTATAGCTGAGCAATTACAGGTGTGTAAACAAACAGCTGTTTCTACGCATTTGTACGCCACTGTGTCATCGCTTATTCAAAATGCAGTTCGTGGTATCCCAATTGGACAAACAGATGGTCAACGAATTTCGCTTGCTTTTCATGAGAAAATTGACCAGGCAGTAATGAATATTCTTCAAGCGGATTCAAGTGAGCTTGGTGCAATGATGCCCGGTCTTGAAATCGCTCAAATGCAGCATGAACGTCTGCACGTTCGCTTATTTATGTCTTAATACAAAACGATATAAGGGAGGGAAGCCTTTGTGGCGAAGGCGAAAAAATGAATGCAATGAGAATTGGTATTGGAGGTCCTGTAGGGGCGGGGAAAACGATGCTTGTAGAAAGACTAACGAGAGCACTGCAAAGTGAGCTAAGCATGGCCGTTATTACAAATGATATCTATACAAAAGAAGATGCTCAGTTTTTAGTGAAAAATAGCGTATTACCTCAAGAACGCATCATTGGTGTGGAAACAGGAGGTTGTCCGCATACCGCTATTCGAGAAGATGCTTCTATGAACTTTGCGGCAATCGACGAGCTGGTTGAAAGACATCCTGACGTTGAGCTGATCTTTGTGGAAAGCGGTGGAGATAATTTAGCAGCAACGTTTAGTCCAGAACTTGTCGATTTTTCTATTTATATTATTGACGTCGCTCAGGGTGAAAAGATTCCGCGTAAAGGTGGACAAGGAATGATTAAATCAGACTTGTTTATTATTAATAAGACGGATTTAGCTCCGTATGTTGGTGCAAGCTTAGATGTAATGAAAGAAGATACAATTGCAGCCCGAGGTAAAAAGCCTTTTGTATTTACAAATTTGAAAAAGGATCAAGGACTGGATGAAGTAATTCAGTGGATCAAAAAAGAAGTATTGCTTATCGGCATTAAATCATGAGCTATACAGGCTATTTAAAGCTTGAGTCGCACAAGGTGAAAGGTAAGACGGTTGTTTATAACACATATCATGACGGAGCTTTTAAGGTGGCTCGCCCAATTTACATGGAAGAGCATACCCCAACAATCTACCTTCTACATGTAGGAGGTGGATATGTTGGTGGAGACCGTTATAAAGCGTGTATTACGGCTGAAGAGGGTGCACATTTATGCTTGACGACACAGGCTGCAACAAAAGTATACCGAACGCCAAACGCACCTGTAGTTCAGGAAACAGAGCTGCTCTTAAAAAAAGGAGCAGTGATTGAATACCTTCCAGATCCGCTTATTTTATACGAAGATGCGCAGTTTATACAAGAAACAACTGTACATATGGAAGAGAAAGCAACATTTTTTATCTCTGACGTTATTACGCCAGGCTGGTCACCTAATGGAGAGATATTTAAGTATGATTCACTGCGTTCGAAGCTCAAAGTTTATCAAAACAATCAGTTAATGGTGTTTGACCATTTGTTTTTATCGCCTCATGAAGACATCCATGCGATTATGAAAATGGAGGGCTACACACATTTCGGTTCTTTTTTAGCAGTGGCTGAAGGAATTATCGATTCGGTCATTGATGAATTGTATGATGAAGTAATAAGTGAAGAGCAGCATGGATATATAGGGATTTCAAAATTAGCGATTAATGGATGTGCCATTAGAATTTTGGGAAATGATACAAAAACGCTTGAAAGTATTATTAATAGATGTTTTCAGTTCCTGAGAAAGCGCCTGTTAGGCTTAGAGGTGGTTCATCTTCGTAAATATTAAGAGCTGCCTTTGAGTAATGGTGTTAAGTGAACTTACAGAAAATTACATTTAGGGGTATAAATTTTTCTCCTTTACTAAAACTATTGGTAAATCAATGCGAGGTAGATAAGGATGAAAAAACAATTACCATGCCAAGTGCCCCCTGTATATATTCTAAATTGTGAGAATCAATTTTTTGACTAGGCTAGAAGCGATCTTGTGGAATATTGCCCTACCAGGGTTTAGTCAATTATTAAACAAGCAGTACGTAAAAGGGATTGTGTTTATAGTATTAGAATTTTTAATCAATATGGGCGCACATTTTAACTCTGCAATACAATTAAGTTTTTTAGGTGAAACTGAACAGGCGTTAGCAACTGTAGACATGCAGTGGATTATGTTTTACCCATGCTTGTATTTTTTTGCAATGTGGGATGGTTTTAAAGATGCAGAAGCAGATCCCCCTCCTCTTTACTCGTTTATACCGTTTGCATGCTGTGCTTACTTTGTAACAGTAGGCATCATGTATGCTTCAGTTGTGAAAATTAACGGAGTACTGCTTGGGCCGATTTGGCTACCGATGCTGTCTGTGATTCCAGGACTGATAGTTGGATTGCCAATTCAGCTTTTACTAGCTAAAAAAGCAAATGCTACGCCATAGACATGAAATGAAAGTTGAATTCTTCAGCTTATCTTTCATGTCTATTTTTATGCCAAATATAGATATGGTTGTACATAACATAGTGAAGAATATATTGAAAATAGAGCATTTTCGGTTAATCAAGCCTCGCCAAAGCATATTATGAAATCGCTCCTGTATGCAAGGGAATTGTTAAGAGAAAAAAAGGGGTGTGGATTTTTCCACAGGGAAAGGAAGAACATTTAGAGAAGCGACCTCTGCAATTTTCGGACGGCCCATCTTTTATCATGCTAAAAGAAAAGGGTGTACAAGCTATTCCAATTGCATATTACTATAGTTTTCGTCATGATCAGCGTCCAGAGCTATTTATTAAAGTGGGTAAACGTATAGAAGTAAATACAGAAACAAGTCGAAGTGAATTAACTCATAAGCTAGAGCAGGCCGTAACTACTGAGTTAGATAGCATTAAAAGTAAGCTTGTTAGCGAGGACCTTTCAACATTTGACGTGTTTATGACGGGTAGAAAAACGTTGAGCGAGTGGCCAACTTAATTTCCACATAATATTTTCATTGTAAATAACTTCATATATTTGATACTATAGGAAAAGGAAACCATTGATAAGAACAGCAGCTTTTTTGTATAAGAAACCATACGGAAAGTTGATTACATAATGAAAAGTGAAAAGGTGATTAAAGCGGTTTATGATTGCATTTACTTGTTTAGTCGTGATCATCAGTGTTGTTCGTCCTTATTTTGAAAGTATTATGGTCAGACGAATAATATCTGAAGAGAAAAAAGTTCGATATTATAAAGAACAATCGTTTTTTTATGTTCTTATTTTACTTCTTTACGTAGTCATTATGCTGTACTATGCGCTACCAGTAGAGAAGTGGGGTCTTCAAACGGTATACTTGGATACCATACAGCAAAAGAACATGTTTCCAGCCTGGGTTGAGTACTTATTATTGCTTATCTTTTTAGGGTTTATTGTATTGTCAATTATGCTTCAATGGATGAAAGATCATGGAGAAACGGTATTTATGGAACAGGAGATGCCTACTTCAATTGAGGCAACGGTTCCAAAAACGAAACGAGAACGCAAGTGGTGGCTTACATACAGTGGAACTTCAAGCGTAGTAGAAACGCTGGTATATTTTCCAAGTCTTTATATCTATATTCATGATGTTCTACAAATTCAAAATAGCTGGGTATTAGCCGTTTTAATCGGTTTAGGTTATTTCATGTCACAGTTAGCGTTTCAAAAAGATCGTTTAAGCCTTCAGACATTAGTTGTTGGAGTTGGTTTGGGCGCTATGTATATCATGTCAGATTCGATTGCAATCATTGCATTTTACTACGCATTTAGCTTTTTAGTTTATGACATTTACCAACAAGACCGCAATATACCTATGAAAGCAGGATGAAGAAAAAGACTGGGACATAAGTAATTCAGCCAATGATAAACCTGAACGATTGAGAGTTTCTCACTTTTAATCGTTCAGGTTTTTTGTTGATTGTGAAAACAATGTTGGAAACAGGGTGGAATGGAGCGTAGGACACTCGACTCCTGCGGGAAAGAGAGGGAAAACGTGAGATCACGCAGCGCAGCGAGGAAGCTCAGGTTCCTCCCCGCGGAAAGCGAGTGACCGTAGCGCAATGGAACGAACGTGTTCAGACAAACCAAAAAGATTGGAACAGCTATTGTTCGTCTCTTAGAAGCAATCATTTTGATCAGCTAGCTCCTCATGAGATAGCTACATTTGATAAAAATAAGTCGCTGGAAATTTTACATATCTTCTTTAAAGGGATTTCTCCCAATTGATTTAAAAAAACGAACAAAGATGACTATTCTCATTTTTTTGTTCGTTTTTTAGTTTCTTGAGGGTTGACACGTGTCTTTATGGAGAATAAGATGGTAGTGTGATAAACGGAAAGTGTATAGTATGCAGTGAACAAAATATGTATAAATATGCAAAAAAGGGGAGTTGCTGCGTAGCAGTTAAGGCGATGGGATACAGCGGGAATATCATTATGAGGAGAGAACAACTATGAAAAACCCATCGTTACTAACGCAGGTTTTAGTAGCATTCGTCGTAGCTGTTGCGCTCGGACTCATCTTTGGAGACAAGATGTCTGTCGTGCAGCCGCTTGGCGATTTGTTTCTAAGGCTCATTAAGTTTATTATGGCGCCTTTGATTTTAACGACGCTCATTGTAGGCGTAACAAGTTTACAAGATACCAAGCAGCTTTTTAGTATGGGAGGGAGAACGATTGTTTTCTACCTCTTTACAACGTTGATTGCTGTGACGATTGGTATCGTATATGCTGTGATTTTATCACCTGGTACAGGAGCTAACGTGTCGTTACCGCAAGGAGCCACTGCGCCGAGTGGAGAAGCACCAACGCTTACGGAGACGTTGCTAAACATGATTCCGGAAAATCCGTTTGCAGCGTTAATGGAAGGGAATATCCTACAAATTATCTTTATGGCAATTGCAATTGGTTTAGGGATTTTATTTGTAGGAGAGCCAGCAAAGCCAATTCAAAAGCTATTTGAATCTTTTTCCACAGTCATGTTTAAAATTACAAGTGGTATCATGGTCATTGCACCAATTGGTATCTTTGGAATGGTAGCACCAATTATTGGTGAGTATGGTTTAGCTGTTTTAGCACCTCTCGCTAAGGTGATTATTGCTGTAGCATTAGGTTGTTTAACGCAGCTTCTCGTTGTGTATTCTCTTGCGGTTAAAGGCTTTGCTGGGATGAGTCCACTTATATTTTTAAAAGGAATAGCACCAGCCGGCCTTGTAGCTTTTAGTACAGCAAGTAGTGGTGCAACGCTACCTGTTTCAATGAAAAACGTTCAGGAAAACCTTGGCGTTTCAAAGGAAACAGCAAGCTTTGTTTTACCGTTAGGTGCCACAATGAATATGGACGGTAGTGCGATTTACCAAGGTGTTGCTGCGCTATTTATTGCACAATTTTATGGAATTGATCTCGGTATGAGTGAAATTTTACTAATCATGTTTACAACTACCATTGCATCAATTGGTACTGCGGGCGTGCCAGGTGCAGGGATGATTATGTTAACAATGGTACTAGCAGCCGTCAACCTTCCAGTTGAAGGAATTGCTTTAATTGCAGCAATCGATCGTATTCTTGATATGTTCCGTACGTCGGTTAATATTGTCGGAGATGCTGCAGCTTCTGTTGTTGTAGACTCATATGAGAAGAAATCAAAAGAAAAAGCGAATCAGCAAGCATCGTGAATTTTTGTGCGTACATCCTTATGAAAGGTGAGGGTGTACGCATTTTTTTCATTCCTTGCTATAATGGAAAAAGATTCACGCATACTAAAGTGAATGAGTAATTGATAACGATTTAAAGGAGTTTTTTGATGACAAAAGTAAAGTTAATTTCACATAATGATTTAGATGGGGTAAGCCCAGCTTTATTAGCTCGCTTAGCATTTGGTGATGAGAACCTTGATTACGACACGGTAGGAATCGGACGCATAAACGATACGGTGCTGCATTTTATAGAAGAAGATAATGATGGACAAGACTTATACATAACGGATATTAGCGTAAATGATGAAGTAGCAGCTAAGCTGGATGAACTTGTGAAAAATGGTCAAAAGGTTACGCTTATTGATCATCATATTTCTGCACTTCCTCTTTCTGAAAAATACGATTGGGTCCATGTGATACCAGAAGATAAGAATGGGACGAAAACAGCAGCTACATCGCTTTTTTATACATATCTACTAGAAAACAAGATGTTGGAACGTACGAAGATGCTGGATGAATACGTAGAGCTTGTACGTTTATTCGATACGTGGGATTGGTTTCGCGAGAAAAATGAAAAAGCAAAAAGACTTAATCACCTTTACTACTTAATTTCTCATGAAGAGTTTAAAGATACGGTTCACGAAACGCTACAAGCATCTTATACTGGTGCCAGTCAAAGCTTTGAATTTACAGAAAAGCACGCGATTTTACTTGAAGCTGAAGAGAAGCGAATTGAAAAATATATCTATGACAAACAAAAGCAAATGATGCAAGCAGAAGTAGAGATTGCAGAGCAAAAATACAAGGTAGGGATTGTGTTCGCAGATACATATCAGTCAGAGTTGGGAAATGCATTATGCCTAGAGCATGAAGAAATCGACTTTTCAGTAATGGTTGATATGGGAAGGAAAAAGCTAGGGTTTCGAGCGGTGAAAGATAAGATTAATTTAGCTGAAATCGTGGGTCACATTGGTGGTGGAGGCCATCCAAAAGCATCCGGCTGCAAATTAACGAGCGAAACCTTCAAGCTATTTGTAACCGACCACTTGTTTCAACCAGACGAAAAAAGTGAATAAACTAAGTGTAGAGGAGGGATGACTTTGACATTTGAGCGTGAGGTTGTTGTGGTAACTGGTGGCGCAAATGGAATTGGAAAAGGTGTGGCAAGCGCCTATGCCAAAAAAGGTGCCAAAGTGATAATCGCAGATATTGATGAAGAACAAGGGGAGAAGTATGCTAAAACGCTGCGTGAAGCAGGTGCACAGGCAATGTTTATTCACACAGATGTAAGAAAAGAAGAGGATGTTATCAACCTCATGAAAGAAACTGTTTCAGCTTATGGTACGATTACCATTCTGGTTAATAATGCTGGAGTAACAAAGTGGAAGTCTCCGTATGAGTTAACGCTAGATGAATGGGATGATATCATAAATCTTAATTTACGAAGCGTATTTTTATGCTCAAGAGAAGCTGCAAAAGTGATGCGAAATAACAAAATAGGTGGTTCAATTGTAAACTTAGCTTCTACGCGTGCCGTTATGTCAGAGCCACACACCGAAGCATACGCTGCTACAAAAGGTGGCATTGTGGCGCTAACGCATGCTCTTGCCATTTCACTTGGACCAGACAAGATTACCGTCAACGCAATTTCTCCTGGCTGGATTGAAACTCAGCAATATGAGGAGCTTCGAGATGTTGATCATGCTCAGCATCCGTCTAACCGAGTTGGCACTCCAGCAGATATTGCAAAAGCGTGCCTTTACCTGACGCATCCAAACAATGATTTTGTAACGGGGACGAACGTAGTTGTCGATGGTGGAATGACGCGCAAGATGATTTATGAACATTAACTAAAGTAAGCAGGCTATAGGCTATACCTATAGCCTGCTATTTTTATTTTGTATAAAAACACAGTTATATGAAAGCGTATTCTTTTTAAAATTTAGAAAAATCAGACTTGATTTACTTATCGAAATCATGTATCGTTATGTTCAATTCCTAATTGAAAAGGAATTAGTGTATAAAGTGAATATGTTCATGCAAAAGGTGCTAAGACACTAGTTTTAGCTTAAAAGGGAAGATCGGTGAAAATCCGACGCGGTCGCGCCACTGTAAGGAGGAGCCTATTATCAGTAAACCACTGTTTATGAAACGGGAAGGTGATAATAGGTGATGATTCTAAGTCAGGAGACCTGCCTGTTGTTTGCACTCACAACCTACGCGTAATAGGGAGAGGTGATTAGCTTGGTATTGAAACAAAAGTATATGTTGTTCAATACTTCTTAAAGCTGTCGTCTAACTCTCTTTCCAGAGAGTTTTTTATTGCAGAAAAATAGACGAAACGAGGAGATTGAAATGACAGTGAATACAGCAACAATTGGGTATCCAAGAATCGGTAGAAACAGGGAATGGAAAAAAGCAATTGAAGCTTATTGGAAGCAGGAAACAACGGAAGCAGAGCTGCACAACCAACTTCATGAGTTGTATGTTAATCAGCTTCGTATTCAAAAAGATAAGGGGATTGATTTTGTTTCAGTAGGTGACTTTAGTTATTACGATCACATGCTTGATACGGCGGTTATGTTTAATATTATTCCAGCTCGTTTCAAAAAGCAAAATCTATCCGCTCTTGATACATATTATGCAATGGCAAGAGGGAACAAAGAAGCAGAGGCATGTGAGATGACTAAGTGGTTTAATACCAACTATCACTACATTGTCCCAGAGTTTACTGACGTAACGCCGGCATTGAATGAAAACAGACCATTAGCATATTGGCAAAAAGCAAAGGACGAATTGGCACTTAACGGTAAGCCTCTTCTAATTGGGCCAGCAACCTTTATCTTATTAGGCAAAGGATTTAAACAAGAAGAAGTATCGAGCTTATTTGCTCAATTAACTCCGCTTTATATTCAAGTGATTAAGGAGTTACATGAAGCGGGAGCAGAGTGGATTCAAATTGATGAACCAATTTTTGTAACGAATAAAGCAGAAGGGTACTGGAAGGATGTTGAGGCATTTTATCAGCGTATTTCAGAGGAAGTACCTGGTGCTAATCTTATCATCCAAACGTATTTTGAAGCATTAGATAATTACCAATCTGTTGTGAACCTTCCTGTGAATGCTTTTGGGTTGGATTTTGTACATGATGAGAGAAAAAATAGTGAAGCGATAAAAGCACACGGTTTTCCAAAAGGGAAAAAGCTTTTTGCAGGCGTTATTGATGGTCGTAACGTGTGGAAAAGTAACTTAATTGAAAAAGCTGCACTTGTAAGTGAATTGCAAAAATTAGTGGGTAAAGAAGAGGTAATTGTTCAGCCATCTAGTACACTGCTTCATGTCCCTGTAACGGTAGAAACTGAACAAGAGCTACCAGCTGATATTCGAGCAGGCTTAAGTTTTGCTGAAGAAAAGCTGACTGAGCTAGAACTTTTAAAGGACCTTTTAAAAGGGGATAGCGAAGCAGTAAAAGCACATCAGCAAGAGATTGAGGCATTTTCGAAGGTTGCAAACCGCGTTCACACGAAAACGAGAGCAGAGCTAGAACAGATTGATGATCAAGCCTTATCTCGTGCTTCTGTGGCTGAGCGCCAGCGTTTGCAAAAAGAAAAGTTTGATTTACCGCTTTTACCAACTACAACAATTGGAAGCTTGCCACAAACAGCAGAGGTTCGTTCGAAGCGCTTAAAATGGAAGCAAGGTCAGTTAACGAACGAACAGTATGAAGCGTTTATAAAAGAAGAAACAAAGCGCTGGATTGAGGTTCAAGAAGAAATTGGTATTGATGTGCTGGTTCACGGTGAGTTTGAACGTACGGATATGGTTGAATTTTTTGGTGAGCGCTTAGGCGGAATGTTAACAACGAAAAACGGTTGGGTTCAATCATATGGTTCACGCTGCGTAAGACCACCTGTTGTATACGGAGATGTCTATTTAGTCGAGCCGATGACGGTTAAAGAAATTGTCTATGCACAAAGTTTAACCGAAAAAGTCGTAAAAGGAATGCTGACGGGGCCAATTACCATCTTAAACTGGTCATTCCCACGTACAGACATCTCGAAGTATGAAAGCATGAATCAAATTGCATTAGCCATTCGAAAAGAAGTTAAAGCGCTTGAAGAAGCCGGTGTTCACATGATACAAGTAGATGAACCTGCGCTGCGAGAAGGATTGCCAATTCGAGCTGAAAAGCAAGCCGCGTATTTAAATGCTACTGTTGAAGCGTTCCGTCTAGCAACAACGGGTGTAGAAGATACAACGCAAATTCATACGCATATGTGCTATTCGAAATTTGATGACATGATTGACACAATCTCTGCACTAGACGCAGATGTCATTTCAATTGAAGCATCCAGAAGTCATGGCAATATTATTTCTTCATTCGAGCAGTATTCATACGATAAAGAAATCGGGCTTGGCATTTACGACATTCATAGCCCTCGTATTCCAAGCTTTGAAGAAATGACAAATAATCTTGACCGTGCTCTTCGCGTGTTAAACCCAGCACAATTTTGGGTTAATCCAGACTGCGGTTTGAAAACACGAAATGAAAAGCAGGTAATCGATGCTTTAACTCAAATGGTAAACGTTACGAAGAAGTATCGTGAAAAGTTAGCAGCAGTCGCACAATAAAATGAAACAAAGAAAACCCCCTTTTATATGGGGGTTCTTTGTTTACGTTATGACAAATTATCTTGTTCCAGCCATTGCTGCGACCATTTTTCAATTTCTATCATAATAGGTTCAAGCGCTTTTCCTTTTTCCGTCAAGGAATACTCGATGCGTACAGGCGTTTCTGGAAAGACCTCACGCTTGACAATCCCTTGTTGTTCAAGGTCTTTCAAGCGTTCTGATAGTACGCGGCCGCTTACTGAAATGGATGATTCGATGGCACAAAAACGCTGGGGTCCAGACAGAAGCTTATAAATAATGAGCCCGGTCCAGCGCTGACTTAAAATCGTCATTGCTTTTTCAAAGCGTGGACATAAGGTTGATTGATTCATTTGTTTCACTCCTATAACACATATTATAGCACAAAGCATTAGGTGCTACACTTCTTAAAACTTCACGACCAAAGAGAAGAACCTTACATAAAGTAAGCGAAAGGAGTATTGAAGTAAAGCTGTTGAGAGAAACTAGTTAATAACCAATTACTTATCTATCTAAAAAACGAAATGGCTTATTCACGATCAAATAGCCAAGTTTTAATAATTGCTGCATACTCACGACCATATGATTGAAGCTTCACGACGTTTGGTGTTTCTGCACCTAATGGGTATACGTTATATCCTTGTCTTTTGGCAATCAGTGATGCGCGGTATAAATGAAACTGGTTGCTGACGAGTACAATATGTTTGTCATTGATATCAATAAGCTTTTTGGTATAGAGAAAGTTTTCATAAGTGGAAGTAGATTGACTTTCTTGTATAATGCGAGCAGAGTCAACGCCGTGATCTACTAAAAAAGTAGACATCGCTTCCGCTTCAGAGATGTCTTCATCATCACCTTGTCCACCTGAGACAATAGCAATAGTTGAAGGATTATCTTCTAAATAACGCAGCGCAGTAATCATGCGCTCTCGTAAACTTAAAGATAGCTCTTTTCCATTTACCTTAGCTCCAAGAATCATAATGTAGTCTGCGTTTTTTGGAGGAGGTGAACTAGCTGCAGAATAAATATGATATGACGCAAACAACACGTATCCAATTAGTAAAGAAGTAAGTACGTAGATAAATTTTCTTTTCATAAGCTACTCCCATCGTGTATTCCTATTTAGTATAATGCAGTAATTGGTATAAAAAGTAGTATTTATTTAATATTTAAGCGGTAAATAGGAAAAAATGTCATGAATTTAGCAAAAGGGATAGCTTCATATGTTTTGGAACGTTATAATCATAATGCACATCTTCTGCAACATTTCAAAGAAGGAGAGAACGAACATGAAGAAAAAAGCCGATTGGCGTTATCGAATCGCACATAAAGAAGCTTTAATCGGTATCGGCCTGGCTCTTTTCCACTTTGCATGGTGGTTTGGTTTTGCGTACGGACTTGGTTCAAAGCCCGTATCAGAGTATACATACATATTGGGGTTTCCGGCCTGGTTTTTTTATAGCTGCATACTTGGAATCCCGCTCATTATTTTACTGGTCTGGATTATTGTTCGCTTTTTCTTTTCAGATCTTCCTTTAGAAGATGAAGAAAGAGGTGAGAGCGAATGAACTGGGCTGTTGTTGTTCCTCTTGTTGTGTTTGTTCTATTAATTTTTGCGATTGGCTTTATTACCGCTAAAAAAACAAGCACGGCAAGTTCATTTATTAATGATTATTTTCTAGGAAGCAGAGAGCTTGGAGGGTTTGTTCTTGCCATGACGATGGTCGCGACGTACGGAAGTGCGAGCAGCTTTATTGGTGGTCCTGGTACAGCATATCAAACCGGACTTGCTTGGGTACTATTGTCCGTGATTCAAGTTGTAACAGGTTACTTTGTTCTCACAACTCTTGGCAAAAAATTCGCCATTGTTTCGCGAAAGATGAATGCCGTTACGCTTGTTGATTTTTTGAAAAAGCGATATGAAAGCAATATTGTTGTGATTGTTTCTGCTGTAAGCATTGTCCTTTTTCTATTTGCTTCTTTAGCTGCTCAGTGGGTTGGAGGAGCTAGATTAATTGAAGGTTTTGTAGGCATTTCATACAAAAGTGCGCTTGTCATCTTTGCAGTCACCGTACTTGTTTATGTATCAATTGGTGGGTTTCGTGCTGTCGTACTAACCGATGCCCTGCAGGGAATTGTAATGCTTGTAGGGACGATTATTTTACTAATTGCTACTATTTATGCTGGCGGCGGTGTCGAAGCAATCATGAAAGACTTAGTGAATGAAAATCCAAATCTTGTGAGCCCGTACGGAGCAGATCGTTCATTAACACCGCTTTATGTGTCATCATTTTGGATTTTAGTTGGAGTAGGAGTTGTGGGGCTGCCACAGGTGGCCGTTCGAGCGATGTCTTATAAAAACTCGAAAGCGATGCATCAAGCCATGCTTATCGGTACGGTAGTAGTTGGTGTGATTATGTTAGGGATGCATCTTATTGGTGTGTTTGCTCGTGCTGTAATTCCAGGAATTGAAGTGGGAGACACTGTGATGCCGACGTTAACCCTTGAAGTATTACCACCTTGGTTAGCAGGAGTTGTACTTGCTGCGCCGATGGCAGCCATTATGTCGACGGTAGACTCTATTTTATTAATCATTAGCTCTGCTATTGTAAAAGACTTGTATTTAAACTACGTTAATCCGAAAGCAAAAGAGCAGCAGGTGAAAAGATGGAGCTTCTTAACAACAATGATTATTGGAATTTTAGTATTTTTGTTTGCTATTAACCCACCTGATTTACTCATTTGGTTTAACTTATTTTCATTTGGTGGACTTGAAGCAGTATTTATTTGGCCAATTGTGTTAGGATTATATTGGACAAAAGGAAATAAATATGGAGCAATTTCGGGAATGGTGACGGGGCTTTTAGTGTATATTTTAATTCACACATACGCTCCTAACCCATTTGGCATGCATACGGTTGTGCTTCCCGTTGTTCTGTCTTTATTGGTTTTTGTAACTGCAAGTATAATGACACAATCAAAAACAAAGAACCTACAAGAACAGCTTCGTAAAAAATATTTATAAACGATTATGTTTTAAAAGTGCCTTATGCGTTTAAGGATAATAGGGAAATCGGTGGAAATCCGATGCAGCCCCCGCTACTGTAAGTGTGGATGAACCTGCAACAAACCGCTAGCAATGAGCTAGGAAGGTGCAGAAGTAAAGTGAAGCACAAGCCAGGAGACCTGCTTTTAAACATTAACTCTTATTTTTCGGCGGGGAAAATAGGTGACGTGCACATCAAAAGAATGAAGATGTTGTCATGAAGCCTTGGTTTTTAGCCAAGGCTTTTTGCTATGAAAGGCGTGATACAGATGAAAAAAGCAATTCCTCTTATGATTCAAGGAACGCACTCGGACGCTGGAAAAAGTTTACTTACAACTGCTTTTTGCCGAATTTTTGCAGAAGATGGTTTCAAAACAGCGCCGTTTAAATCACAAAATATGGCACTTAACTCTTATATTACAAAGGATGGAAAAGAGATTGGACGTGCTCAAGGAATTCAAGCTGAAGCTGCTGGAGTGGAAGCAACGACCAATATGAATCCGGTTTTAATCAAACCGACAAGAGAGTATGAGGCGCAGGTCGTCGTTCATGGTGTTCCTTTGCAAAATATGTATGCGTACGAGTATAGGAAAGATTTCTTTGAAACCGGACGTGAGATTATCACCAAAGCGTATGAAGAGCTTGCTTCTGAGTACGAGCATATTGTCATTGAAGGAGCAGGGAGTCCTGCTGAAATTAACTTAAACGACCGTGAACTTGTGAATATGCGAGTAGCTGATATTGCACAGTCTCCCGTTATTTTAGTAGGAGATATCGATAAGGGAGGCGTTTTTGCTAGCTTAGTAGGAACAATTCAGCTGCTTCCAAAAGAGCATAAGTCAAAGGTGGTAGGTGTGATTATTAATAAATTTCGAGGTGACTTGTCGCTGTTGCAACCAGGGCTTGATTGGTTTGAAGAGTATACGGGACTTCCTGTTCTAGGCGTCGTTCCTTATCTGGATGATGTGGAGATTGATGCAGAAGATTCACTTGCTTTAACTACGTACCCTACTCTTCCAAATCCAGCTAAAGAACTTGATGTTGCCGTTATTTCTTATCCTCGCATGTCGAACTTTACAGATCTAGATCCTATTCGTTTTGAAGATGATTGCCACGTAAGGCTTGTGACAAAACCTTCTCAGCTTGGAACGCCTGATTTAATCATTTTACCTGGGAGCAAGAATACGTTAGAAGACGCAAAGTACTTGTATGAAACGGGCTTAGCAGAAGCTATTTTGACAAAGAAGAATAAGGTGGATATTGCTGGAATCTGCGGTGGGTATCAAATTTTAGGTGAAGTGATAAGTGACCCAAATGAAGTGGAATCAACCCAAAAATCTGTTAAAGGGCTAGGTCTTTTACCTATTGAAACTGTAATGAAAACAAATAAGCGAACAGAACGGGTAACGGGAAGGGCTATTTTACACGATGAGTCCTATCAAATTGAAGGTTACGAAATTCATATGGGCGAAACAACGTCTACCAAGCCAACTGTACATTTTGCTGAGCTAAATGGTATAAAAGAAGGAGCAGTTTTTGGTCGCGTCATTGGTACATACATACATGATGTTTTTCATAATGATGGCTTTCGACGTGCATATTTAAACGACATTCGACAGCAAAAAGGATTAGTGCCGATTAAGAAAACGTTTAATAGTAGGACGCGAAAGGAAGAGTCTTTTCAAAAGCTGGCTGCACATGTACGAAAAGCAATTGATATGAAACAAATTTATGAAATCATGAGTGAATATAAAAAGTAATTCACTATCAAACGGTTGGGGCGTGCTATCTGTAAAAGGTTCTTTACAAAAAGGTTAAAATCCCGGCCCTCGGTTTCCAATAGAGGGAGTTGATGCAAGATGAAAAAAATCGTAAACAAAATTGTCTTATTTTATGTCTTTAGTATAATCCTTGTTTTAACTACAGTTATTACTGGTGTTTTTGTAGGTACCGTGTCTTTAACCGTTACAGACGTTATTAAAATTATTGTTCAAAACATGTCTGGATTATCTTTATATCATGGCCCCAGTAACATGGAGCTCATTATTTGGGAAATTCGATTTCCACGCGTAGTCGTTGCCTTTTTAGTTGGAGCAGCTCTTGCCATTGCGGGGGCAGCTTTTCAAGGCTTGCTTCGAAACTCATTAGCGGACCCGTATACCATCGGGGTGTCTTCTGGAGCCACTCTTGGCACGGTGCTTGCTATCTTTTTTAACTGGCAGCTATTTGGGATGCATATCTATACGCTACCGATTATTGGGATTGTATCTGGCTTTTTAACGCTTTTACTCGTATTTGGTATTACAAAGTTAGCGAGCGGGACATTAGCTAACGAAACTATTATTTTAGCAGGTATTATTTTGTCATCGTTCATGAGCGCTATGATTTCTCTTATGGTTGCATTATCATCAGAGCAAGGAGTGCGTGAAATTTTGTATTGGCTGATGGGAAGTGTGTCAATGAGAGGCTGGGGACATGTTCAGCTTTTACTCCCGTTTTTCATCATCGGTACGGTCGGCTTACTTGCGAATACCCGCGAGCTAAATGGCTTTGCGTTTGGCGATCAGTCTGCACAGTTTATGGGAATTAACGTAAAAAGCAGAAAGCGTATCATTTTGGTATCGGCAGCTATTTTGACAGGTGCATCCGTATCTGTCTCTGGAGCAATCGGCTTTGTTGGACTTGTCATTCCTCACTTAGTAAGGTTGGTGGTAGGTGCAAACCACAAGCATGTGCTTCCTCTTTCTATTCTGATTGGAGGCAGCTATCTTGTGTTGGCAGACCTTGTAGCACGAACCATTCTAAACCCACAGGAGCTTCCAATTGGTGTGGTAACTGCGATCATCGGCTCACCTATTTTTACGCTGTTGCTTATTAAAGAAAGGATTAGGAAAAGAGGGATTGAATGATTGAGGTTTGTAACGTAACTGGTGGGTATAAAAAGCATAAGCCTACTGTAAAAAGCGTAGCTTTCACCGTGGAAAAAGGCTCATTTTGCACGCTTCTTGGACCAAACGGGAGCGGAAAGACCACGCTCATTCGCTTGATGATGGGCGTGCTACCGCTAACAGCAGGAGAAATTAAGTTAGAACAAAAGTCAATTTCCTCCTATTCAGCTACGCAGTTAGCGCAAAAAATAGCGGTTATGACGCAGGAAAACCAAATCGGTCTAGAGTTTACCGTTCGTGAAATTGTGGCGCTTGGTCGCTATCCTTTCCAAACGAAACGGTTTTTAAATAATGAATCACCTTATGATAAAGAAGTGATTGAAAGAGTGATGAAAAGAACGGATGTGTGGCGATATCGTCATCACTCATTCAATGCTTTAAGCGGTGGGGAAAAACAGCGTGTTCTTTTAGCTAAATCTTTAGCGCAAGAACCTGAATATTTGTTGTTAGATGAACCGACAAATCATCTAGACGTAAAGCACGCAATGGAACTGCTGCATTTATTAAAAGAGTTGCAGCGAGAAGAAAACTTAACCATTGTGGCGATTTTACATGATTTAAACATTGCAGCACTATTTGCTGATGACGCCATCTTGTTAAAAGATGGAGAGGTTTATGCAAGAGGTATTGAAGAGATTTTTAGTGACCAGCAAACTCTTCAGCACGTCTATGGAGTTGATTTACACGTACTTTATCATCCTGGAGTCCATAAAAGACAGCTTGCATATGTCCCCCCGAAAGAAGAGAAGGTACTACAAGCTTTTTCCAACTTATATACGCTCATAGAAAATGAACGTTGTCTGTCAGTAAGCTTTGAACATTCCCTGCGCACCCTTTCTACGGGAGATAGCGGAAAGGGTATCCATTGGTGTAAGCAAATCGTTCAGTACACAGACGAAGAGAAAAGCAGCGATTTACTTTCGTGGTCTGGGATCGATCATCGCTTTACACGAATTTCATTTTACGAAGATGGAGTATATACGTGGCTATTCTTGTTTACAAAAAGTAAGGAACAGGTGAACGTCGTAGTTGTTACGGATATGCCTCTTAAAGATGAATCACTTTTAGAAACAGCAATGGAAGTAAGTGCTCAGCTTGGAGGGTTGGGAATCAATCGAGGGAATTTTGCAGCTTGTGCTGTTAGAAATACGGATACAAAAGCAGTAGATGCTAAAAAAATTAAAGCTATTATAAAACGAGAAGTTGATAAATATCAGCTTGTTACGCAATGAAAAATGCTCACCGTGTAAACAGCGAGCCTTTTTAGTCAAAGCGATGAACATCAATTTCTGTTTCAGGTAAATTTGTATACTTTATGAGCTTGACTTCAAGAATGCCGTTTCTGCACGTAGCTTTACTTCCTTTTCGGCTGACCGTACAAGGAAGTTGACACTCTTCTGTGAAATCTTCACCATCATACGTACCCGTAATCGTACAAGAGTAAGGTGTATAGGCAACCTTGACTTCTTCAATTTTATTAGAGGTTGGAAAAGAAAGTTGGACGATACATTCATCGTGCGTTTGAAAGACGTTTGATATTAATGAACTTCGCTGTTGCTCAGAAGAAAGCGGCTGATGGTACATTTGGTGTGCTTGCTTAAAGAAGTCGTTTTCTTTCATATATTGTGGAAAAGACTGATCCATTGCGTTGGATAACACTTGCTGTACATATTGATCGATATCTTTCATATTCATCTTTCCAAATCCATTTTCTTTAAAAGGTGATTTTCCAAACGGAAACATAGCGAACCTCCTTTAGCGACAAATGCCGTTTATGTAGCTTATGAATGCAATAAAAATAGGTGCATATCACAAATGAAATCGCCTTTTCCATATTTGGAAAAAGCGATTGAGAGAGAGGATTAATTATACATATGTTACAAATGCCTAATAGGTGCTTATACTTCTTTTCATAATAATGAGCATCCAAAGTGCATCATAGAAAATAGATGTGCTATGATAATAAGTATTAAACCGATGGGCGTAGTAGAGATTTAGTGAAAAAGGAGCGGTTGATAGTGCACAATTCATTTATCACGGATTCAAACAAAGAATCGTACCAAAAGCTTGCAGCTCTCATTCCAGCTTTTAAAGAGCGTGCTCAAGAAATTGATGAAAAAAGTAGCTTTCCCTTCCAAAACATTGAAGACTTAAAAAATGTTGGTTACACAACATGGTCATTAAGTGAAGCGAATGGAGGGGAAAACTTATCTCTGTATGACTTTCTATTGTATCAGGAGTTAATTGCTCAAGGTGATTCGTCCACAGCGTTAAGCATTGGCTGGCATATGGGCATTACGATGGATCTTCGTGATAAGCAGCCGTGGAAGCCAGAAACGCTTGAATTTTTATTTGGAAAAATTCAAAAAGGAGCGCTTGTTAACAGTGCGGCAACGGAACCGAAAACAGGGAGCCCTACGAGAGGAGGCCTTCCTGAAACCAAAGCAGAGCGTACAAAAGATGGCTGGGTGTTAAATGGCCGAAAAACGTTTACAACGATGTCACCTGTACTGGATTATTTTTTAGTTAAAGCTTTTGTGCCAGAAGCAAATCAGGTAGCACAGTTTATTATCCCAAGAGATACCCCCGGACTTTCGATTGAAGAAACATGGGATATGATTGCAATGAGAGGAACTGGAAGTCATGACTTAGTGCTGAAAGACGTTTGGATTCCCAAAGAATATTTAGCTGAATATATTGGTGGTAGTAAAAAGCCTGGCGCAAACGGATGGTTATTGCATATTCCAGCATGCTACATTGGCATTGCTATCGCAGCGAGAGACTACGCAGTAGAGTTTGCTAAAACCTACTCACCAAATAGTATAGAAGGAACAATCAGTGAACTTCCAAATGTGCAAATGCAAATGGGAGAAATTGAGCTTGAGCTTATGAAAGCACGTCACTTCATGTATAGCGTTGCGCGCAAATGGGATGAAGGACAAAAGCGTGAAGAATTGGCAGGAGAATTAGCTGCTGTAAAGCATGTGGTCACAAATAGTGCATTTCAGGTAGTAGACAAAGCAATGCGAATTGTTGGTGCACGCAGCTTGCAGCGGCAAAATCCTCTTCAGCGCTATTATCGTGACGTGCGAGCGGGTCTTCATAACCCGCCGATGGACGATATGACGCTCATTAATTTAGCAAAACAAGCGTTTAAATAATCATACTAAGAAAACGGCAAGAGTGGAATTAAGTAAACATCCGCTCTTGCCGTTTTTTTTACAAATATTTATTTTTATAGGTCAAGCATCTATGCATAACATGTTTAAGCTACATAGACTGTAGAGAATATTTAGTGAAAAAGCCAAGGTTTTTTGCTGAATATCAAGAGATGAAAGGAGACGATTTTTTATGAAAAGAGCAGTTGCACTTCGTGCTATTTGCTGTAATGGAGGAACAACTCCGGAGCCTGTTGAACCACCTACTTCCCCAACACCACTTTTAGGTACTTTATTAACGCTAGTAAATGAGCGCGTAACATTAGAAATTTCATCAGGTATCGAACCAACAATTACAGGTGTTTTATCATTTGTAGGTACAGACTATGTAGTTGTTGTTGAAGACGATTTATCCGTAACATTCGTTTTAGTTTCTCAAATTGAAACGGTAACACCACTTTAATTAAAAGGAGGAATAATGGTATGTTTGAAAGCTTATTACTTTCTCAATTGGCAAGATATGTTGGTCAGCGAGCTGAAATTGGATTAGATAACCGAATCATTGATGGAGTTATTACGCTTGTTGGTCCTGATCATGTCACGGTTGTTGAATCGATGGGGTATGGTGCTACGCCTGTATTTGTCCCCCTAACTTCTATTAACACAATTCGATTCTTCACTGTCTAAACTAATCTAAATTTTTAATGAAATCGCTCCAATTGGAGTGATTTTTTTTGGTGATGCTTTTCACGTGATCACGAACGTTGTATACAGTGAAATCTCGGTAGCATACCGAATAGCGCTTCATTAGCTCATTTAAGACGCTGACATCTTCGTACATACGCCCATCTAAAAAAGAAAGAACGGGAAATCCTCCAATTGCTTTTAGAAAAGACGTACGATAAATGCGTGGCCCCATCGGAAATGCGTAGCCTAAAAGCTCATTTTTTGAGCGAATGGACCGTCCGTGCACAACACCCATTGGCTTTAATCCATTGTGTGGTGTTTCTTTCCACCTTCGTAAATTTCCATACAAAATAGCAGCGTCTGAAGGAATAGAAGGTAAGTGATTTGAAATAACTGATAAAGCGTTGGGATCAAGCCAGTCGTCTGCATCAAGCTCTAGTACGAATTCTGTATCAACTAAAGGTAGAAGGGTGTTTAGAGCGCGTGCTTTTCCTCCATTTTCTTTTTGAATGAGCTGAAAGCCTAGCTGTGATTGAAGAAAAGCTAAGTCTTCAGCAGTTCCATCCGTAGAGCCATCGTCAACTACAAAAAGTTGTTTCTTTTGAAAAGAAACGCTTTGAATGAAGCATGAAGAAACGGCTGTATGAATAAATGGCTTTGCGTTATAAGCTGCTAGCATAATTGATAGAGGAGAGCTGGCTTTATGCTCAGTAGTAAACTGATAGAGTTGGCTAGTTTCTAAAAAAGCAGAAGCAAGGCGGGTTTCTTTTTGAATTCCCATCTTCACCGCTTTTTTTGTATCCACAGGTATGCATTGATCTGAAGGAAGGGTGCGTACCCAATATGCAAACATCGCTTCAACAAAAGGAAATGCGTGTATTTCAGGAAATGGAAATAATTTTAAATCGGCGCTTTTAAAAAACAGAGGTAGTTTTAACTCTTCATCTGTTAATGGATAAGTGTATAGCTTCATTTTATCTAGCGTTTGCTTTTTTAAAAGCGGAAGGTTTACGTCGTCTCCTTTAAATAAAAACAATACGTGCTCCTTATTTAAACGTTGAACTCTTTTGTTAAGCTCGCTTCCTATACAACTAGAAAGAGATATAGTATCCGCGTGGTGCGGAATCAATTGCAGAACTTCTGACTTGGCAATGAAGGTAACCGACGCACCGTCGCTCAGTTTGGCTAAAAGCTGCTGAATTACATGCGGACTTTCATGCCCAAAAAGAAAAATGTGCATATTTGTCATAATACTCTCCTTTTAACTTAGTCAATTATAGGCTGAACGCTAGTTTTTTTAAAAATTTCCATGCATACAAGGTATATATATTCTATGAGGTTTGGATTAATGTTGAGAGGTAGGTTAATAGCATAAAGATAATAATCTCGCCTATAGCAAGTCTTACTTCCCGGCATAGAGTAATAAGAGGATACAGCAAAGACGGAGTCTAAACTATGTATAGGATGTGTAGAGAATGAAAGTGATGACCATTTTAGGTACGAGGCCTGAAATTATACGTCTAAGTTTGATTATTGACAAATTAGACCGCTATGCAACTAAGCATATTTTAGTTCATACAGGTCAAAATTTTACCGCTTCCCTTAGCGACGTATTTTTTCAAGAGTTACAGGTTAGAAAGCCAGACTACGTGCTTGCTAATCAGCAAGCCACGTTAGGACAGCAACTTTCAACAATGTATGCTCAGTTAGAAACAATTTTTTTGAAAGAAAAGCCTGATAAAGTTTTGGTGTTGGGTGATACAAATAGCGGACTAAGTGCAATTCTAGCAGAACGTATGGGAATTACAGTGATGCATATGGAAGCTGGAAATCGTTGCTTTGATCTCGAAGTACCCGAGGAAAAGAATAGAAAAGTAATTGACGCCATTTCAAGCATTAACCTTCCTTATACTCCTCAAAGTAAAGAAAATCTTATTCGAGAAGGTGTTCCAAAGAACCGAATTGTGGTTTCTGGAAATCCTATTTTTGAAGTGTTAAACCATTACGCTCCTCAAATTAACGCAAGTTCTATTTTAGAAGCACTAAGCATCAAAAAAAATGATTATTTCTTAGTCACGATACATCGTGCTGAAAATGTTGATTATGAAGACCGTTTAGTTGAAATTATGAATGGTCTTAATAAAGTGGCCGAATCATTTCAAAAACGTATTATTTGCAGCATTCATCCACGAACAAAATCACGCATTGATAAGCATCCTTCTCTTCAAATTCATCCACTTGTTGAGTTTCATGAACCATTCGGCTTTTTTGACTTTGTGAAGCTTGAAAAAAATGCGCTTTGTGTTTTAACAGATAGCGGTACCGTTCAGGAAGAATGTTGCTTGTTTCATGTTCCAACAGTAACGGTTCGAAAAACAACAGAACGTCCTGAAACGATTGATTGTGGAAGCAATATGCTATCAGGCTTAAACGGGGATCAAATTGTAAACTGCGTCAAAGTCATGGTAAATCAGTCAAATAGATGGTCTTACCCGGAAGGCTACGATCATCCGGATGTTTCAGATAAAGTAATAAAAGTAATTTTAGGAGGTCTTAACAGTGTTTAAAAACCAAACGATTTTAGTTACAGGTGGCACAGGCTCATGGGGATACGAATTAGTAAGGCAGTTATTAACGCTTGACCCAAAGGAAATTAGAATTATTTCACGCAATGAATCCAGTCAATTTACAATGAAGCAAGAGTTTGACAACGATCCAAAGCTTCAATTTTTAATAGGGGATATTAAAGAAAAAGATTCATTGATTGAAGCATGCCAAGGCGTGGATTATGTGTTTCATCTTGCAGCTTTAAAACATGTTCCCGTCTGTGAAGATCAGCCGTTAGAAGCATTAAAAACAAACGTACACGGTACGCAAAACGTTATTGACGCAGCCATCATTTGTAATGTGAAGCGCGTAATTTACATTTCAACTGATAAAGCGGCGAATCCATCGAATTTCTATGGGCTTTCAAAGGCCATGGGCGAACGTTTAATTATTCATGCGAATACACTAAACACGAAGACAAAATTTGTATGCATTCGCGGTGGAAACGTACTTGGAACAAACGGAAGCGTTATTCACGTATTTAAAAAGCAAATTCAAGAAAAAGGAAAAGTAGGAATTACTGATTTAGACATGACGCGCTTTTTCTTAACGCTAGAAGATGCAATCAAGCTTGTCTTTAAAGCAACATTTGAAAGCCTTGGCGGTGAGATTTTCGTTATGAAAATGCCAACATGCAAAATCATTGACCTTGCTTATGTGTTAATCGATGCTTCAAACAAAGAAAATGTCGATATCGAAATACTAGGCATTCGTCCTGGTGAAAAAATTCACGAATTGCTTCTGTCGGAATACGAAAGCACAACAACGATTGCTTATGATGAAGAATATTTTGTCATCTTACCGCCAATTCATATTCCAGGTCTAAAAGAGCATTATGCAAACTTTAAGCCTGTGAACCTTGTGAACTATAATTCTAGCAAAGAGTTAATGACGAAGGAAGAAATTAAAGAGATGTTAGAGAAAGGACGGTTTATCTAAATGAAAATACTAATCCTTGGTGGAAAAGGAATGGCTGGTCACGTTATCACTTCTTATTTTAAGCAAAAACCTCAGTACGAAGTAGTCTATACATCAAGGGATTTAGATGACAAAGAAGGATTGTATGTTGATGTAACAAACGCAACTGATCTTGAAAAGTTAATGGAACAAGAAAAGCCGGATATTACGATTAACTGTATTGGTATTTTAAATCATCATGCGGAGCAGCATAGTAAACTTGCTTTCCACGTTAATAGCGTTCTTCCCCATCAGCTTGTAAAATTAACGGAGCGCTACCAAGGGAAGCTTATTCATATTAGTACAGATTGCGTCTTTTTAGGGGACAAAGGCAACTATACGGAAAGTGATGCTCCTGACGGGACATCCATTTATGCTCAATCCAAGCAGTTAGGTGAAATTATTAGCGATAAGCACCTAACAGTTCGAACTTCAATCATTGGACCTGAGTTAAAAACCGACGGAATTGGCCTATTTCTATGGTTTATGAAGCAAACTGGAAAAATCAAAGGCTATAAGCGAGCGCTATGGAACGGTATCACAACAATAGAGCTTGCTAAGGCAATTGAAGTGTTTATTCAACAGGACGTGACGGGACTTTATCATCTTGCAACCGAGCCGAAAATTTCCAAATTCGACCTTCTTCAGCTCATGAAAGAAGTGTTTCAAAAAGATGATGTTACGATTGAAGAAGATGAAGTATTTGTGTTGGATCGCACCATTAAAAATACGCGAATAGACCATATTTACACGCCGCCTACTTACCGAGTCATGCTGGAAGAGATGAAAGATTGGATTCAAAAGCAATGAGAAAGCGCATCCTTATTACCGGAGCAAGCGGTTTTACAGGGAAGCACGCAGTCGTGCATTTTATGAAAAAAGACTATGAAGTAACTGCTGCAATGCGCAAGGAAATGTCTTGTGAAGGTGCAAGCGTAGTTAGCTGTGATTTAGAAAACGAAGACCAGGTCATGAAGCTCGTTGAAGACGCAAATCCTCATTATATTCTCCACCTTGCTGGTCAAAATCATGTCGGTAGCTCATGGGAACAGCCTTTATCTTACGTTAACAGCAATCTAATTGGAACGCTTCATTTATTAGAAGCAGTGAGAAAAAAAGTGCCTACTGCTCGAATTGTAGTAGCCGGATCCGCGCTCCAGTATAATCCTTCAGATAGTTCAACACTGACTCATCCATATAGCTTTTCAAAAACGATGCAGATTCTAGTCTCAGAGGCATGGGCAAAGCTCTATAATCTCGATGTGGTTACTGCAAAGCCTTCAAATTTAATTGGACCTGGGCATTCCAACGGTGTTTGTTCGATTTTTGCCAAAAAAATTGCTGCTATGGAAAAAGGCGATGAAAAGAAAGAGCTTCACATTAGCAATTTAGAAGCCAGGCGCAATTTTATTGATGTGAGAGACGCTGTTGCAGCATATGAACATTTATTCTTATTTGGTCAAAGGAAGGCAGTTTATGAAATCGCCTCCTCTGTCTGCTATTCATTAAAAGAAGTTGCCTCTATGCTGAGAACGCTTGCTCACGTAGATTTCCAGATTACGAATGATGAAGCGAACAGTGAACCTTTCTTAATACCAGATACGTCACCCCTTCAACTTATAGGCTGGAAACCAAACTATTCGCTTGAGAAATCGCTTTTAGATATTCTGACATTTCATCGACAAACCAAGGATTAAAGTAGTACACGTTTTCATATAAATCAATAAACAAAAGAAAGCTGTCTAAAAAGGCAGCTTTTCTTTTTATAAGGAGGGGAGTGTAAATAATCAATATTGAAAATAAAGTTTGGTTTTCCATAAAAATATGAAAAAGAGTAGTTGTCAAATGGTTGATTATAAGTATAATAGAGATTGTAGATTGTGCAAACGTTTTCGCTATAAAATGAAAGCGTTCTATTTTTAGGGAGTTGTACAAGCGGTTGCACAAGTCAAACATAATAGGTCAACGGAGGGGTTAAAATGAAGAAAGCGTTATCAGTTTTCATGACTTCAGCGCTAACAGTAGGTATGTTAGCAGCATGTGGTCCAGAAGAAGGCGCAACAAGCACGACACCAGGATCTGGGAGTGGGGGAGAAAAACCAGAAAAGCTAGTTGTTTGGGAAGATAAAGATAAAGGACCAGCACTAGACTATGCAATTAAAAGTTTTGAAAAAGAACATGGTACTGATAATGAGCATTTTTAGATACAAATATTTCCATTTGATTAGAAATGATAGGTACCCTATGCCACT